>JBAVYF010000107.1:0-5537 GCA_049698655.1 Occallatibacter sp.
CAGGTGCTGCGCGGCTTTTCGCCAGAGCAGGTCTTTGCGCAGACGCTGCTGGGCTTTGAGACCATCCAGGCGAGCATGGAGGCGCATGAGCCCGGCTTTGTCGGCATCAACTTCGTCATGCCGGAGGACGGCTACATCTCCATGCGCGATTACACCTTGCAGATGAAGATGCTCGACTACCTGCATTCGGTTTACCCCAAGGTGCATATCAGCCTGCACGCCGGCGAACTGGCTCCGGGCCTCGTGCCGCCCGAGGGGCTGCGCTTTCACATTCGCCAGGCTGTCGAGCTGGGACACGCCGAACGCATTGGCCATGGCGTGGACGTGATGTACGAGGACGATGCTGCCGGACTGCTGAAGGAGATGGCCCGGAATCACGTGATGGTGGAGATTAATCTCAGTTCAAATGAAGGCATTCTTGGAGTCAAAGGCGCGGAGCACCCCTTCCCGCTCTACCGCGCGGCTCACGTTCCGGTTGCGCTCTCGACAGATGATGAAGGCGTCAGCCGCATCGACATCACCCGCGAATACGTCCGCGCCGCGATGGACTACCACCTGAGCTACAACGAGCTGAAACAGTTGGCCCGCACCGGGATGGAGCATAACTTCCTACCAGGAGCGAGCCTGTGGGCCGCGCCGGATGTGTTCTCCGCGCCGGTTGCTGCATGCAAAGGCCAGGTTCTCGGAGGCGATAAGCCCGATACGGGCTGCAAGAAGTTCCTCGACGGCAGTGAGAAGGCCGCCGCGCAGTGGGAGTTGGAGCGGAGGTTCAAGGCGTTTGAGGGGAAATTGTGAGGTGGCCAACATATCCAGACAGGTATTATTAGGGGCCGAAAGGAGGTTTTTCCTTGAGTGAAAATCAGCACCTTGTACGCGACGTGATTGTCCAAACTATCCCCCACGACTTATGGGTCTCGGATGAGGTCTTCAGTGCAGAACCTCCAGTTGATGGGCGAGTTGAACTGGGTAATGGCCTGTGGGTTGGTTCCCTGGACTTTGATACGGTTCAGGCTGTGTTTGATGCTTGTGATCCACCGGGACTGAATTTTTGCCGGACGCGTCTGCTTTTCCAACGTTACTGCTTTGTAAGAGAACAGAGGCATTCATCATACCCATCACTCAACTGGGATGATGACCTGCAACTGCGAAAGTGTGTCGATTTATCACGTCTTGTACATCCGACAACGATTGCGACGCACTTCTCCGCTCGCTTGTTTTACGAGAATGGTGATGATAGCAAACCCTCGATGATCGTCCCAGGACTTACCCAGGGATTGGGGGCCTATGCCTGGGTAAACGGCTCGTCTTGGAGAAATTGGCTCACGGAACAGGATGCGCGAGAACTTGGAAAACTTGTCCCTACCTACGATTTTGACAAGATGCCGATTCGTTTGCGGCGGGCGATGAACCACTTTTTGTATTCGTGCTTTACATACTACCCCGATATGCGGCTATTACTGATAGTAGCTGGCCTCGAAGCACTCGTGAATACTTCTCGCAACCATGTGACGGCTCAATTTAAGAAGAGACTTGCGCTCGCTGCTATAGATGTCGGAATGGTCGTTTCCGAAGATAGTACAAAAGTGGCATATGCCAATCGTTCGTTGCTTATACATGGGCAAGGCTTGCAAACTCAAGGCTTCGACCGAGCGTTCAGTGAAACCTACGAACAACTCGAAGAGTTGCTTCGTAAACTCATCAAGAAGAGCATTGCAGATCAGAAATTTTCGAGTAATTTTGAGTCCAAAGAGTCAATAGACAATGCGTATCCCGTCTAAGCACAAACGGCACGATGCGGCACAAAGCAACCGCAGGTCCTTCGACTCCGCTGCGCTCGGCTCAGGATAAGAGCTTTTTGTCTTTCTGCTGACGGTACTTTCGTCCTACACTCACTGCATGGACAACGAGCGCATCCGCGAGATATGCCTGGCTCTGCCGCACACGGCGGAGACGCTGAACTGGGAGCATGTCTTTGTCTACTGGGTGGGCTAGCGCAAGATCAGCGACAAGACCTCCGCCTTGTCTTCCACCGCGAGAACAGAAACACCGCCAGGCCCGCGCCCACCATTGCAATCGTCCCGCCCACCACCTTGACCAGCGCGAGGGGCTTGTTCGGCTCGTCGCCGGCGGGAATTGCGGAAAGCAGAATCGTCATGGCTGTGCTCGCCAGCCCAACCAGCCCCAGCAGAATGGCCACCGGCTTGCCTCCGGGAACCCGTCGCACCTCCGGCCCCGCCGGCCGCGATTGCAGCCGGATCATCGCGCCGAAGAGAAACAGTTAGGGCAGAAAGTAGGAGATGACTGCCATGCTTACCAGCACTTCGTAGGCGCCGCGCACGCTGGTTCCCGCCTGTCCCAGTAGCGTCACGCCGATGCCCGCCAGTCCATAGACGCCGATGGCTACCCACGGCGTGCGATAGCGCGGATGAATCCAGCCGAAGGCCGGCGGCAGGCAATGGTGGATGCCGGCCACAAAGGGGAGTCGTGAAGTAGAAGAGAGGTACGCTGCCGCGCTGCCCACGGCGTTCAACCCCACAAACAACGCAATCGGCGCCAGCAGCCACCCAAAGCCGAGCCGCGCGCTCAGGATGTGGATGCCGTTGATAAAGCCATCCGGCCCGCGCACCGCCTCGCTGGG
This sequence comes from Occallatibacter sp., assembly GCA_049698655.1. Taxonomy (GTDB): domain Bacteria; phylum Acidobacteriota; class Terriglobia; order Terriglobales; family Acidobacteriaceae; genus Telmatobacter. The sequence goes on from JBAVYF010000107.1 coordinate 2,639, forward strand.
CAGCGCCACCAGCAAAGCCCCTGTCCCTGCGATGTACCCGATGGCCAGAACGCTGCCGCCCACAAGAATCGCCCACGGAATCACGCGCCGCGGATTTTGGATTTCGTCGCCCATGGCGCTGCCGGCTTCCACGCCGCCGAAGGCAAAGAAGACGCTCGACCAGAATATGGCATTCTTCAGCGTCAGATGCGGCATCAGACTGCCGGCAACCAGATGCGTCGCCGACCCAAAGCGCCCATACGAGGCCGCAGCCAGCACAATCAGGACAGCCAGCGGCGCCAGCCCGCCCAGCGCGCTCACGTTATTCAGCCATTTTCCCGCATCCACGCCGCGAATATTCACCAGCGTAATGATCGCCAGCCAGCCTGCCGCGAAGGCCACGTAATAGCCCGGAGCGCCCGCCAGCGCCTGCGCTCCCGGCCCAAACGCAAACAACGCCGACGCCGCGCCAAAATACAGCACTCCCGGAAAAAACGGCAGATTGCTCATCCAGTAAGTCCACGCGGCGATAAACCCGCTGAACTCGCCGAAGGCCTCGCGCGTCCACACGTAGATTCCGCCCTCGTCTGGATGCCGCGACGAGAGTTCCGCCACGCTGGCCGCCAGGGGGATAAAAAAGCAGGTCAGCGCCGCCACCCAAACCACCAAAATGCTCGGCCCCGCCGCCGCGGCCATCGCCGTCCAGCGCACGCTCAGTCCGCTGACCACGTAAAACAGCGCCAGATCGCGGAACCGGATACTGCGCTTGAGTGCTGGGGAAGCTGCCATGTACAGCGCAGCATATCAAAGGCGCGCCGGCAAATGAAACCAAATCCTCCTGGTGTCTGCCGAAAATGCCGCGCCGGTTTTCCAAGCCACCGCGGGGACCGTACAATGCGAGGGAGCGGAAGCCGGAGCAATCGACTCCGGATGGATGAAAGGCGAGGTGGATGGTGAGACAAAAAGTTGCTGTGTTGGGAGCTGGGCGCGTGGGCAAGGCCATCGCCGCGGATTTGTCCGCGGAGTTCGAGGTAACCTGCGCGGATATCAGCCCGGATGCGCTCCAGTCGCTATCTTCCCGCTATCGGGTCAACACCAGAGTCACGGATCTCGGCAATGCCGCGGAGGTGAGCGCCGCCGTCCGCGATGCGGATCTGGTCGTCTCCGCCGTGCCCGGATTCATGGGCTTCAACACGCTCAGAACCATCATCGAAAACAGAAAAGATGTCGTGGATATCTCCTTCTTCGCCGAGGATGCGTTCGAACTCGATGAGCTTGCCCGGAGCTGCAATGTAACCGCGGCCGTCGATTGCGGCCTGGCTCCCGGCAACCCGGATTTCCTGGCCGGTTACTTCGCCACGCAGATGCAGATACGGGATTTCGAGTTCATGGTCGGCGGTCTTCACTTCGGCCGCACGCAGCCTCATCAATACCTGCCGACATTCTCGCCCTCCGATGTCTGGGAAGAATATACGCGCCCGGCCCGTTACGTGAAGGACGGCCGTCTGATCATCATGCCCGCCTTGAGCGAGCCGGAGCTGGTCGAATTCCACATCGCCGGTCACGACCTGGTCCTCGAGGCCTTCAACACCGATGGCTTGCGCTCGCTCATCACCACGATGGACGGACGCATTCCCAGCATAAAAGAGAAGACCCTGCGCTATCCCGGCCACATCGGCTGGATCAAGGAACTGCAGGAAACCGGCAAGCCCTGGACGCCGGACATATGGAAGCCGGGTGATGACGAAGATGAGTTCACCATCATGCGCATCAATATCGATGGCGTCGAGAACGGAGTGGAAAAGAAATTCTCCTACACGCTCTTCGCCGCCTACGACAAGGAGACACGCATGAGTTCCATGTCGAGAACCACGGGCTACACCTGCACCGGCGTCGCGCGCTGCGTGCTCGACGGAACATATAAGCGCGCAGGCATCTCCCCGCCGTCATCCATCGGCGAAGCCCCGGGATGCCTGAGCCGCATATTCGCACACCTCCTGGAACGTAACATCGCATTCGAGAGGGACGATGAACTTTAGGAATCGCTGCCGGCGACGGGGATTCGAGTTTTCTTTGAATGGATTTCCGGCTTACACTGACTGCTATGGATAACGAGCGCATCCGCGAGCTCTGCCTGGCTCTGCCGCACGCGGCAGAGACGCTCAACTGGGAGCATGTTTTCGTCTACTGGGTGGGCGACCGCACGATTGGCGGAAAGATGTTCGCCTTGACCAACGTCGACGGTGTAGGAGACGTTGTTCTCTCCTTCCACTGCGGGGCCGAGCGTTACCACGAACTGCTGGAGAACGAGGGAATCTGTCCCGCGCCGCATCTGGCTCGTGCCTGGTGGGTGGCGCTGGAGCGGTGGGACGCGCTCAAGCCGCGCGAGATTGAAGAGGAACTCCGTCGCGCTCACGCGCTCATCTACGAGAAGCTGCCCAAACGGTCCAAGGCGGTCCTGGCGCTGCCCGAGAAGGAGCGTGCTCGACTGATTCGAGAACGCAAGAAGCTGCTGGCCGCGCAGGAGTAAGCGAAACGGGTGCGGCGGGAACTGAATGCGGCGTGTTTTCGTATTGTTGGACAGATCGCGCCGGAGGAGAGTTCGCGCGCAAAGAGGCGTTGAAGCCATGATGAAGTTTCTGCTGTGGTGCATTCTGTTGGTTCTGTGCTGGCCGCTGGCGCTATTGGCGCTGGTGCTCTATCCGCTGGTGTGGTTGCTGCTGCTGCCGTTTCGCGTGGTTGGAATCGCGGTGGGTGGCGTGCTGGAGCTGGTGAGCGCCGTCATCTTCCTGCCAGCGAGGCTCATCCGCGCCATTTGACCCGTGGCGTCTTCCCTATGGCACTCCGCCGTTGCCGCGCTGCGTAATTCCCTGTACTGCGTCAACCGTAAGCCGGCCTCCCTCGACATCCGGGAGGAAGA
>JBAVYF010000108.1:0-3866 GCA_049698655.1 Occallatibacter sp.
CCAGCTTTGTATTCGATTTCACTGTAATACTCCTGAGGCCGCTCTCACACAAAGCCAGCGCAAGCCGAGCCTGCCGGCCAGTTCGTCCGCCGTCCCTCTTATTCTATTCCGTGGAGAATCGAAGGCCTTGTGACCTTGCCCACAGACCCTTTCCGAGCCGGATCTGGGATCAGTACTCGGTCTTGAAGTAGCTTGTTGTTCACAATTCGTCTTTGGCGATCTACATCCCATGGCCTATAACGCAGTCAAGAGCAGACTGAAACACTATAACTTCCTCATTGATCTCTCTTCCAATCTATTACTTACCTTCCCGTTCCGCCGACGGTCATTTTGTCCAGCTTGATGGTGGGCATGCCTACGCCGACGGGCACGCTCTGGCCGTCTTTGCCACAGGTGCCAATGCCTTCGTCGAGCTTCAAATCGTGCCCCACCATCGAGACGTGCTTCAGCGCCTCGGGGCCATTTCCAATCAAAGTCGCATCGCGCACCGGGGCGGTCACCTTGCCGTCTTCGATCAGGTAAGCCTCGGAGGCGGAGAAGACGAATTTGCCGTTTGTGATGTCCACCTGCCCGCCGCCGAAGTTGACCGCATAGAGGCCGCGCCGGACCGAGCGCAGTATATCCTCCGGGGCGTCGTCGCCGGCCAGCATATAGGTGTTGGTCATGCGCGGCATGGGGATGTGCTGATAGCTTTCGCGGCGGCCGGAGCCCGTGTTGGCCGTGCCCATAAGCCGCGCCGAGAGCTTGTCGCTGAGATAGCCGCGCAGAATGCCGCCTTCGATAAGGATGGTTTCCTGGGTCGCCGTGCCCTCATCGTCTACGTTGAGCGAGCCGCGCCGGCCGGCTATGGTTCCGTTGTCCACCACGGTGACCTTCGAGCTGGCGACCTCCTGTCCGATCAGCCCGGCAAAGGCCGAGGTCTTCTTGCGGTTGAAGTCGGCCTCCAGGCCGTGGCCCACCGCTTCATGCAGCAGAATTCCCGGCCAGCCGGGACCAAGGACCACTTCCATTTCGCCGGCCGGAGCGGGCACGGCGCCCAGTTGCAAAATCGCCCCGCGCGCGGCCTCGCGGGCCAGGCCCTCCGGGCTTTTGGAGCCGGCAAACTGCTCCAACCCAGCGCGGCCGCCGCCGCCGGCCGAGCCTTTGGTGGTGGTCGTGTCTTCCTTGGCGATGACGAAGACGTTGAGTCGGCAGAGGGGCTGGGTGTCGCAGGCGAAGGCGCCGTCGGAGGCGGCGATGAGAATTCGCCTCAGCTCTTCGGAGTAACTTGCCCTGACCTGCACGATGCGCGGGTCAAAGGCGCGCGCAGCGCGGTCGGCGCGCAGAATCAATTCGAGCCGCGCGGCTAGGTCCAGGTCGTAGCCGCCCAGCGGGACTGGGTAAAGGTCGGCGGCAGGCGCCTCGGTAAAGCCCTGCACAAGCTGGGTGGCCGGCCCGGAGGCAATCAGCGCGGCGGTGCGGGCGGCGTGGAGCAGGCGGTCCCGGTTGAGGTTGTCGGTGTAGGCGTAGCCGGTGCGTTCGCCGCTGAGCACGCGAATGCCGCAGCCCGCGCTGACCCCCTGGCTGGCGGATTTGACGATCTGCTCGTCCACGCCCAGCGCGGTGGCCGTCACCGACTCGAAGTAGAGGTCGGCATAATCACCGCCGGCCGAGAGCGCCTCGCCCAGGCAGCGCTCCAGCAGCCGTTCGGTGATGCCGAATTTCTCAAAAAAGTAACGTTTGTGACTGGGAGGTGGGGAAGCAGCCGGTATGCTCATCGTATCTCTCAGTTTACGCCCGCCCCGGCTCCGGCCAGCGCGCCCTGGCCCCCGTTCCTCTCTTGATGCCGGGCCATCCGGCCTCTACCGCCCGCGCCGCCTTCGTGTTACATTCTTGGCATGAAGAAATTTCTTGCCGCCGTGCTGTTCTTGATGGTGTTTGCCAGCCCGGCGTTCGCTGCCAAGCATCATCATCATCATCACCAACACGGCACCCACCCCCCCGTCCATCATCACCATCCCCACCGCACCTAGAGCGGACTCCACTCCCAAAGCGGTGCCGCGCCGTGGCCAGAGGCTTATCGCGGCTCTATCCCCGCTAGCGAACATGGTAAGGTTTGAGCTATGACAGACCTGGACGACCTCAGATACCCGATTGGCCGCTTCGCCCCGCCGGCCAGCAGTCTGCCCGGCATCCGCGCGGCGCACATTCAGACGCTGCGCCTGCTGCCTGAGCGCCTGCGGGCCGCCGTTGCCGGATTGAACGACGCTCAGCTCAGCACGCCCTACCGCGAAGGCGGCTGGACCGTGCGCCAGGTGGTGCATCACATCGGCGACAGCCACGCCAACGCCTACGTCCGCTTCAAGCTGGCACTCACCGAGGATTGGCCCACTATAAAGCCCTACGACGAGGCCGCCTGGGCCAATCTGCCCGACAGCCGCCTGCCCATCGACAGCTCCCTGGACTTCGTCGAGGCCCTGCATGGCCGCTGGGTGGCGTTGCTTGAGTCACTCACTGACGGGGACTTCCGCAAGGGCTACGACCACCCTGAGCGGGGACGGCAGGACCTGGCCATGGTGATGGCCATGTACGACTGGCACTCGCGCCACCACACCGCGCACATCACCGGCCTGCGCGCGCGCATGGGCTGGTAGAGAACCGCATGGCCGCCGGCACTGAGGCTGCGTCTCCGCAGCGGCTGACCCAGGCAATCGAAGAGTACCTCGCCGACCACCCAGCCGCCGCGCTGCTGGAGGATGGCCGTGTGCTCTTTGACATGCGCAGTGCCCGCTACGCGGTGAGCGAGCAGCACGGCCGCTGCCTCCTGCAACTGTGGAGCGAGGAGCGCAACCTGATCCGCACTGTGGCCGGGGTTGAGGAGCGCGCGCAATGCCTGCGCCTGGCCACCCGCCGCATGGGCGCGGCCCGCCCGCAGACTCTTGAGCTGGTTCCCACCAGCGACCGCCGCACGCCCACCGCCCGCGAGGCCGCCCGCCGCAACTATCAGCGGCTGCTTGAGCGTGTGCTGACCCGCTGCTTCATCGGGACAAAGGTTGATGGATTCCGCTCGGCGATGGACCTGGAACATAGCTTCGGTCCGGCCTATGTGCGCGGGCGCCTGCTCAAGGGTACCGCCGCAGAAGCAGTGATCGGTGTCGGCGAGGCGGAGTCGGCCTCGATGATCGACGGTGTTCTGACGCTGGGAATTCTCTGGCTGGACCACTGCCGCCAGCACGGCGACGGCCGCCGCCACTTTGGCGGACTCAAAGTCATTGCTCCTGCCGGAGCCTCGCGAACCACCGCCGAGCGTATGGCCTGGCTCAATCACGCCGCCGCCGATTTCCAGCTTTTCACCCTCGACGAGCGTAGCGAAGAGCTTGCGGAGGTGGATTTTCGCGACACCGGCAACCTGGACTCGCGCCTCGTGCACACATTTTCCGCCGAAACGGCCATCGAACGTTGCCGGGAGGGTCTCGACCGTCTGCTCTCTTTGGTCCCGCCCGCCGCCCGGGACCGAGTCGAGCTCCGGCCCGGCTCGGCCACCCAGGTGGGGCTGCTGCTGCATGGGCTGGAATTTGCACGCGTGCGCCACGGCTTTGCCGCCAACACATTCGCCCGCGAGGACGAGATCACCTTCGGCGCGGGAGCTAACGAGACTCCGCTCACGCCGGAGACGGAACCGCTCTGCCGAGACCTCTTCACGAGGCTATTCTTGAGCCGCCACGGCGACGGCGCGCACACTGATCCGCTCTTCCGTCTTCAACCGGAGCGCTGGCTTGAGGCTCGCCTGCGCGCTGAAATTTCCGAGCTGCTGCCGGGTCTGCGCGGCGATCAGCTCTACTCGCAGGTGCCCGCGCTCTCCACCGGCGACCGGGGCCTCCTCGACC
>JBAVYF010000109.1:0-7602 GCA_049698655.1 Occallatibacter sp.
CACCGGCTCGGCTCGCTTCACCAACTCCGCCGCCTGGTTGTCGCTCAACGGCGTAAACTCCCGCGCCAGTTGCACGTTCTCTTCCACATGGGCAATCGAATCGCAGCCGATGATGACCGTGCTGACCGGGCGCGAAAGAGTGTAGTACATGGCCTCGCGAATGGTGAGCGCGCCCGGCGTGGGGGCGATACCCTCCCAGGAGGGTTTCTGCTGCTCGACGGGCGGCGGCGTCCATATGGAGAGTAGATGGCCGCGCGCCGGTATCTTCATGCCGATGATGCCCATCTGCCGCTCCACCGCCAGCGGCAGCAACTGCTCGTTGAAGCTGAAGTGGTGCGGGTCGGCGGCGTTCATGGCCATCAGGATGGTGTCGAAGGGGTGACGCCGGATGCACTCCATCAGCGCGTCGGGCCGGTAGTGGCCGGTGACGCCGAGGAAGCGCACCACCTTCTGCTGTTGCATCTCGAGCAGGGCTTCGATTGCTCCGCCTTTGGCGAAGATCGCGTCCACGTTGGCCATGATTCCCACGTCGTGCAACTGCCACAGGTCAACGTGGTCGGTCTGGAGCAACTGGAGCGATTTCTCGATCATGCGCATCGAGCCGTCGCGGGTGCGCTCCCTGGTCTTGGTCGCCAGGAAAGCCTCGTTGCGCCGGTGTGCCATCACTTTGCCCACGTACTGCTCGCTCCAGCGCTCCGGGCCGCCGTAGATCGACGACGTGTCGATGTAGTTCACGCCAAGGTCCAGCGCGCGCTCGACGATGGGGACGGCCACGTCGAAGTTGTTGGGCTTTTCGATGGAGGCCTGGCCGCCCAGCGAAAAGATGCCCACGCGATAGCCGGTCTTGCCCAGGTTGCGGGTGGGCATGGAGGTTGGGGTTTTGGGGTTCGACGGAAGGCCGGGGAGGGCCCTGGGTGTGTCGGCCAGCGCCGTGGGCGCCAGCAATGCGGCCGTGAGGGCGCCGCCCGCCTTCAGAAATTCACGGCGGCCCTGCTTTGCCGCCGCAGCCGGTAGATTTTTGCTCATGATGACCTCCTTGCAGGGGGAAGCCCTGTGAGAATCCATCATAAACCGGCGCGATAGAGCGCCAAAAGGAAAGAGGGCGGGGAGGGGTTTGTGGTTTCCCTCCATTGAATCAGAGTCAGAGAACGATTCAAGGGTGGGCCACCCGCCAACCCGCCCAATTTGGCAAAGATTGAAACGCCCGGACTTCTTGATGCACAATACCAGCACGGGATTCAGGGCGTGAGTCAAGAAAAGATCCCCGCGTTACCCGCCCTTCCCATGGAGGCATCATGAACATACGAGCAGCTTCATGTGTAATTTACCGTCTTGGCGTCCTGGCCATTTTCGCTTTACCGCTGCTGGCGGCCGGCCAGGCCCCTCCGCCCAGAGTCACCCCCCAGATTAGCGACTTCGTTCTCTATGCGGAGAGAAGCATCAGGATCGGACACCACAGCCACACGGAAGGTGGCGAAGTGGGCGTGCGGACGGCCATGCCGCCGGCGAAGCCCAGGGAGGGCATTGCGCAGTTACAACTGGAAGAACACGCCAAGTGCGGGATCGCATTTTCTCCATCCACTTCTCTCGAAGACGACAGCGAGACGGGAAAGCTGTGGACCGATTCGTTGAAACGCGTGAAGGACACCGAAATTGGTCCTGAAGGCGCTTTTCCGGCGGCCCTGATGCCGCCACTGCCACTGGCTTCAGCCTCCGGCAGCGGAGAAAACATCCATGTTGAAGAGAGGAAGATGCTGGATCTGACGCCGGGCGTATACGGCGCGTTGGTGATTGAGGAACACGGTACCCTGCGCCTGGCGGCGGGGCGGTACACCTTTACCAGCGTGAAGATGGAGGAAGACTCGAAGCTGCTGGGCGTGCGCGGCAAGGATGAAAAGCGCGATGCGGCCAACGGCGAACGTGCCAGTTCGCTGGAGGTCCACATTGTGAATGGCCTGCAGATGGAAGACGAGGCAAAGATAGCTCCCGATTGGGACGATGCGAGGGCCAAGGACTTTCTGATCTATGTGGCGGGCACCGATCCTGCGAAGATCGAGCACCCGGCATCGGCGCCTCCATACGTCCGGCTCACGCCCACAACGGTGGTGAGCATAGGCAAGAAGGCCAAGATCCATGGGCTGCTTGCGGCGCCTCACGGCACGATCTGGATGGCGGACGGGTCAGGGGGCAAGGGCGCCTTTGCCGGCTTCGACATCAAGCTGGCCGAGGAGGTCGAGGTGGAGTTTCAGGATGGATTTTCGGCTTCTGCCCCCGGGCAACAGGGGTCGCAGCAACTGCACGGCTACTTCAGCATCGGCCCCGACCCGAGCATTGGTCCGATCGCCGGTCCGGTTGAACCGGACACCCTGATTCCGTTGGCGATCGGGTTGCCGGTCCGTGATCCGGCCGGGCTGAAGACATTCGTAAAGCAGGTGTCGGACCCGGCGAGTCCGAACTTTCGGCAGTATCTCTCGCAGCCCCAGTTCATAGCCACTTACTCGCCGAGTCCCGCCGATTATGCGAGCCTGCAGAATTGGGCGACCACGAACGGGTTTACGATCAGTTCCACCTATGCCGACAATCTGCTGCTGAGCGTGGGCGGGACGGCCGCGCAGATTCAACAGGCCCTGCACGTAAATCTTGTGTACAGGCTGCGCAAGGATGGGAGCAAGTTTGTTGCCTTGGATCGCGATCCGTCGCTTGATTTGAGCGTTCCGCTGCTGCACATCTCAGGACTTACCGATTACTTTCTTCCGCGCCGATCCGGTCTGCAAGGAACAGGCCAGTTCAACAACTACCGAGCAGTCGACTTGCGGCAGGCCTATCTGGGCACGAGCGCTTTGTGCTCAGGCCTGACAGGGGCCGGGCAGGTGATCGGCCTTTTGGAGTTCAGTGGTTTTAACCAGCCAGACATCATCGGCTACGACAATCTGCAAAACCAGAATCCCCTGCAGGTTCCCGCGTTGAATCCCGCCAACGTGACGCAGCCGGTTGTTCAGGGGGCGCCACTGTTTGCGCCTACCCCTGCCCCCACCGCCGAGGCAACGATGGACATCGAGATGGCCCAGGCCATGGCGCCGGCAGCGGCGATTCAGGTATTCCTGGGCAGTCCGGGCATCACCAGCCATGAAGACGACCTTGTGGCTGCCATGGCCAACGCTTCGCCGGCGCTTACAACGGCCAGCAGTTCATGGGAGACGGGACGAAGCGACAACGCTCAACAGTCTCTGGATGAGATGGCCTCGCGCGGAGTCTCCTTCTTTGAAGCATCGGGTGACTATGGCGATGTGGGCGATCCGCAGGACACGCTGGATATGGATAGTCAGACGTTGGTGGGCGGAACCTTCCTGTCAACCAATGCGCTGATATCTCCACTTCCCACGCCGGTCTATCCGAATCCTTATTATGCCGGTGAGACGACATGGAACCTGAATCCGGGATTTCAGAAAAAGGGGTTGACCGGGGGCGGTATCATGGACGGCAATAACCAGAACGGTCAATGTTATTGCTGGCCGCACGGACTCTGCTGCGGCAGCGGCGTGCCGCTTCCCTCGTACCAGCTGGGGATCGACATGTCGACCAATGGAGGGTCAACGAGCTGGCGAAACTACCCCGACGTTTCAATGGCCGCGGCCAATCTGGAGCTCTTCTATCAGGGGAATAGCGCGCCGGGGTTCTGGGGCACGAGCGCGGCGGCTCCGCTGTGGGCCGGCTTCATGGCGCTTGTGAATCAGAACAGCCTGGCGAATGGCCAGGGACAGGCGGGCTTTGTGAATACCACGCTTTACGACATCGGCAAGACCCGCGGGCTGTCGACCGACCTTTACGCGAGCTGCTTCCATGACATCCATGACGGAGGAAACAATGGCAACGGCTTTGGGCCGGGACACACGACGGTGGCCGGTTACGACCTAACTACCGGCCTGGGTTCTCCTACCTGCTCGCTTGTCAGCCAGCTCTCGACGCTGCATCCGACCACACCCAACCTTCCGCTGGACATCATCCGGTTTGTGATTTCGACCGGTAACGATGACCTGAGAAAGAACCACTGCTGCGGCTGCGGCGGCACCGGGCTGACGGCGGATGTGCTGCTGCAGGATGGGACCAGCTTTCCGCTAACCCTGAAGCCGACGGGAACCGACGATCTTTGGGACAACAACACCACGACCCCGCCGCTGGATTTTCCCATCCCCTCGACCGTAGTCCTCACGCCAACGCACGGGATCAAAGGGATCACGCTGACGATCCACGAACAGTACAGCGAACCTGGTTGCGGTCCGGATAACTGGGACATGACAGCGCTGCATGTGAGTCTCTACAATCCGCCCTTCGTGAGCGCGCAGGCAAGCTGCCAGTTGAACCTGAATGGAACCAGCACTCTGCAGGATGGCAGTACCGGACTGACGAGGTTCAGCAACTCGCCCAGCCCCAGCGGGGTTGGACAGACCGCAACCTACCTGGTCAGTTCTGGATCGGGCTGCCCTTAGGGGGAAGCCTACGGGCAGCGTGTTCGCTTCCACTCTCATGAGAGCAGGGACGGAGCGAGGCTTTGCGCCGTCCCGACGGGGAAGCAAAAGGACAACCGCAGGTCCTTCGACTACGCTATCCCACCCCAGCGACGAAGACCTGTCCCTTCACCCCAGCGAGCAACAATCGCTCGCTGGGGACCCCGGCTACCCGTCTACGTTTTATCAACTTCTTCTTTCGTCAGCTCCTCGTCCTCTTCTTCGGGATTGTAGTCGTCGCATGTATCACGCCGATTGCAGCTTGCGCAATCGCCGGGTTCGCAGACTTCCTCTTCCGGGGCCAGTTCATCGCCTTCGCCGGTGACGGTCATGGAGTGCACAGTTTCGGGATCCCTACGGAAGGAAGAGTGAGCGATATTCTGCGAGGCGATCTGGAGGGCGTAGAGGAGCAGGCCGGTGCGGCGCGCATCGATGCGGGAGCTGAGGAAGGCGGCTGTGATCTGGGAGATCGCCACCTGGATGGAGGCGGAATCCTCCAGCATGGGGAGCTTGATGTCATCCCATTCGGAGGTTTTCGCTTTGGCCATGGTATGCGCGCGGGTGTGGAAATAACAATATGCCGACCCGCTGAGAGCCGCAGATTGGCATCTGTGCCCGTTGGTCTTGATGTGACGGCAAAGCTGGAACATCGGGTCCCCCCACCACCTGCGGTGGGCCATCTGCTCGCTCTTCGCTTGCATAAGGTTCGTGGTTTCCCACATACCCCCACCCGTATTTTGTAAACAAATTCCTTGTTTTCATGAGCTTACAGGCACGGTTGCGCTGTAAAATATTGAAAACAATGAAGTTCCCTACAAAATATTCCAGGATAAGGAGTTACGTGGACGATTGGAGGGAACTCCTAAGGATTATTGTGCGACAGAGGGGGGAAATAATCTGCAACCACCTGCGATGCGGCCAGAGGCTCGCTTTTCGCTCGCATAGAGATTCGTGGATTCCCCAGGTTCCAAAAGCAAAACCTGGAGCCCCCGTCTCCATCGAGTTCGCTCTAACCGCCTTCGAGTTGCTCGACTGACCAAGCCGTATAATCGGTTTACGGGGAAACGTGGTGACATACAGCGCCGAGACCATTCAGACAACCTTTTCCGGCCATTCGCAAAGGCCGATTTCGGTGTGTGAGGTTGTTCCTGAGAATAATCGGGTTAAAGCAGAAGATCGCGCAATTCATGATTGGTACAGGTTCGTTCTCTCTTTTCCCCCGCATCTGGTTCGCGATTACGTCCAGCGCTTTGGCCTTTCAGAAGGCAGTTGTGTATTGGATCCATTTTGCGGCACTGGCACAACCCTCGTTGAGTGCAAACGGCTCGGCATCAATTCGGTTGGGCTTGAGGTCAATCCGATGCCATGGTTTGCAACCAATACCAAGATCGATTGGACGCCGCATCCCAGCGCGCTGTTAAGACACGCTGAAAAAGTAGCTGGCGTGGCGGAGGAAAATCTTTTCAATTGTGGAATACCTGATTTTGAAGACCTTCCGCTTTTTCCAGGCGACATCGGAATTTCCGCGCTGAGAAGATTGCCTGCCGAAACCGGAAAACTGATTCTGACCAACTCCATAAGTCCGCTTCCCTTACACAAGACCTTAGTGCTGCTGGAAACTCTTGAAAAGCATTCCGATGAGCGATTTGCAGCTCACGAGAAATTAGCTCTCGCGAAGGCCATTGTTTCAGATATAAGTAACCTTCATTTCGGGCCAGAGGTTGGAGTCGGCAAGCCAAAGAAAGATGCCGCAGTTGTAACATCCTGGTTCAGGCGAGTCACAGCAATGGCGCACGATCTGTCTGATCTTGCGGACAACAGTTGTGGTCAAGCAACTGTTTACAGAGCAGATTCGCGGAACTCATCCTCCGTGCTGGCGCCGAATTCGGTGGATGCTGTAATCACCTCGCCTCCCTATCCAAACGAGAAGGATTACACGCGGACAACACGGCTTGAATCGGTACTATTGGGATTCACGAAGAGCAAGGCAGACCTGCGCCTGGTTAAGCATGATCTGGTTCGATCCAATACCCGGAGCGTCTATAAGTCAGATACCGATCACTTGCTGGTAAAAGATCACAGCGAGATTCAGAGAATTGCGGAAGCTATTGAAGATCGCCGCATTGAACTTAATAAAACATCTGGCTTTGAACGGCTTTATAGCAGGCTTACAACACTTTATTTTGGTGGAATGCATCGGCATTTGGCTGATCTTCGGGATGTTCTAAAGCCCGGCGCGCAGCTTGCCTATGTTGTGGGAGATCAGGCCTCCTATCTTCGAGTTATGATTCGCACCGGGCAACTGCTCGCCGATATTGCCGAGTCGCTTGGATATGAAGTTACAGGAATTGATCTGTTTCGCACGCGTCTGGCGACAGCCACCGGAGAGCAACTCCGCGAGGAAGTTGTTTTGCTGCGGTGGCCTGGAGCTGGGAAGAAAGGAAGGTGAAAGATGGCAACGCGGAAAAGCATAGAAGTTGATAACCGGTATTCGGCTTTGATGGCCAGTATCTTCATGAGCAAGTTCAAAAAGGGAATGCGCGAAGTAGAATTTGCGCGAGCCGAGTTTGAAACCTTCTCGAAAGACCTGAAAATTGTGCTTCCACTCAATCTTGGAGATATTGTCTACAGCTTTCGCTACCGGGCGGCCTTGCCTGACAGCATTCAGAGAACTGCCAAGAAAGGTGAATGCTGGATTATCCGCCCAACGGGTAGGGGAAAATACAAGTTTGCGCTGGTTGCGGATAAGTCGCTTGCGCCAAACTCCATGATGACCGTAACCAAAGTTCCCGACTCTACTCCGGGCATCGTCGCCAAGTACGCCTTTGAAGACGAACAGGCCCTTCTCGCGAAGGTGCGTTATAACCGGCTCATCGATATTTTCACCGGTCTGACATGCTATTCACTTCAGAATCATCTGCGAACGACAGTTCCTCAAATGGGCCAGGTCGAAACAGACGAGATCTATGTCGGGCTAGACAAGAAAGGCGCGCACTATGTCATTCCAGTTCAGGCAAAAGGTGGAACCGACAAACTAGGAATCGTTCAGATCGAGCAGGATTTTGCAGTATGCGCTCATCGGTATCCTACATTGATC
>JBAVYF010000110.1:0-14389 GCA_049698655.1 Occallatibacter sp.
AGGGAGGGGGTCCAGTGGGGTATAGGGGAAGAGGTTCATACAGAACCTTCAAGAAGGAGGGGAATACCTTTCTTGGGAGGGTTTTGTTTCGTGGAAGCCTCTGCTTGTTATCCGTATAGATGCAGGAAGACGGAAGAGGTTGCTTTTTGTGGGGCCGGAAAAGTTATTTATTTTTCAAGCCGGAGGGCGAAACCGGTGGGGGATTTGCCGGGAGACGGCTGTGCCGCCCAAGGAGACGGTGCCGCCGGTCAAAGGTCATATAGAATATCTCTGCATATGGTTGACGAAGGTACTGGCAAAGTTCCGCAAGCTTCACGTCCTGACGGCTCGAAGCGAGCCGCTCGCCAGCCGTCGATCAAAGACATCGCGCGGCTTGCCCATGTATCGCACCCCACGGTCTCCCGCGCCCTGCAGAACAGCCCGCTGGTGAATCCCCGCACCGCCGAGAAGATTCGCAAGATCGCCGACCAGGCGGGTTATCGCGCCAGCGCCGTAGCGCGCGGGCTGGTGACCCGGCGAACGCGGACCATCGGGCTGGTAGTCACGACGGTCACCGATCCATTCACCAGCGAAGTCTTTAGCGGAATCGAGCAGGAGGCCCATGACCGCGGGTATTGCGTGTTTCTGGCCGAATCGAACGCCGATCCTCAGCGCGAGAGAGAAGTGGTGAGGACCTTCGCGGAGCGGCGGGTGGACGGAATCATCGTCACCTCTTCGCGCGTGGGAGCTTTGTACCTTCCGCTGCTGTCGGAGATGATGGTCCCGATCGTGCTGCTGAATGACCAGCATCCGGGAGCGTTTGTTCACTCGGTCATGATCCGCAACCAGGAAGGCAGCCGGGCGGCGGCCAGCCATCTTATCGGATTGGGACATCGGCGGATTGCTTATATCGGCGACCAGACCGGCTATCAATCGGATGCGGAACGCTGCGCGGGCTACCGGGAGGCTCTAAAGGCGTCCGGGATTGGATTCATGCCGGAGCTGGTGGTCCAGGGCGACGGCAAACCGGAGGCCGCCCTGCGCGCCATGGATCAGTTGCTGGCGCTGGCTGATCCGCCGACCGCGGTCTGTTGTTACAACGATATGTCGGCCCTGGGAGCCATGCGGTCGATTTGCCTGCGCGGGCTGCGCGTGCCGGAAGATATCTCCGTGGTGGGATTTGACGATCTTTTCTTCTCCTCCTACACCCAGCCGCCTCTGACCACAGTCCGCCAGCCGATACGGCGCATGGGACAACTGGCGATGGAGAGCCTCTTCAAGCTGATGTCGGGGGATGAATCGGAGATCAGGATCAAGGTGGAGGCAGAGCTGATTGTGCGGGAATCCACGGCGCGAGTGCGGAAGGTCTGAGCGGGGCGTTCTAAGACGGCGTATGCCGCATCGTTAGCCAACAGGGGCTGCGTTCGATAACAACTGAAGGTGAGGAAGTGAAAGACTCCGCACTTCTGATAACGAACAAGCCCTTTCGCCATGACAAAAGACTTCTACATCGTAAGAGGTCGCTCAAGGCCGTGATCGTCCATTCTTCGCTTTTTCAACTTTCCCGGCCAGAAATGATTGGGTGCTCCATCCGCCGTTCGTTGTCAAAAACCCCTTCCGAAACTATCCCCGGGTTCGAATTGAGGCCGCAAGTTCGTCTGGACGGAGTTTTGGCGAGGCACAAATATCAATTACACTTTAAAGCCTCTATTGCATGTTCCAGCCTTGTTCGGGTCTCGACAGAGGAAGCCTCTGTGTTATGCCCAATTGCTTTGGCCGACTCTTTGAGTGCCGCGCATGCATCCCCATCCTCTGATTGCACAGCAAAGTCAATTGCAAAATCGGTAGGCGCGGAACTGCCCAATTGATATACTTCTGCGAGAACTGAGTTGGTTGTGTTTGGCTGTTTTCGCAATGCTTTGTAAATCAAGCCATATATTTCATTCTGTTCCGCTACGATGGGTTGTCTCACCTTATGATTCTCCGCCTCGATAAATTGTCTGAGCTTCGGATCCGCCTTGGAATCAGGGTATGGTAATACTACCGTATCTTCCATATTGAGATTGCCCTTATCGATTTGTTCAAGATACTGTAACAATTCTATTACACATATACGATTACAGGGAAGGGACTGAAGTGCCTTCCCTACAGCCCGGCGCATATCGATTTGTGTCTGCGTCTTCAAGAGTCCCGCTAGAAACTCGGGAATACGCGGATCGTGTCTAACCTGAAGCTCTTGTATTGCCGCAATTGGAACATCTATTCCAGTATCAGGTATTCCATTGTTAAATCCAAAGTTATTGCTGGCAAGCACAAACAGCTTGTTCTCTGCTTCATCCCCCTGAAAAGAGCCAATTTCATGCACTGCCTTCACGGAGGATTCGGTATCATGAAAATATGGAGGGACTCCAATTGCTTCGCAATACAAACGCTTCAACCGCTGATGATTATCGATTCGGCGCAAGACTAGTATTGTGGCAGCAACGGCCACTAATAGTCCCAAGAATCCTGCGATAACAAATCGCATGTTTTTCGAGTGAACCATATTATGCCCTTCATACCAGGAATTAGCACTACTGTTGTGGCTGTTGCCGGGTGCCCCATCCTTGCCGCAGTTTTATCGCGACAAGGGTGGGATACGCAACTCTTCCCCAGCCCTCTTTCGTTCCGCTTCGCGTTTGTTGGCCGTCCACTCCGACTCGATCTCCACGGTTTCCTCGATTCCCGTCGAAGGGTGGGCCACCCGCCTATCCCACCCTAGCCGCAAAAACAAGAACGCGGCGAGGGTGGGGCACCCAGTGTTTTCAATCTATGAGAAGCGGGTTCGGCGCCATAGCAGCGTTCCGCAGACGCCCAGGGGCAGGATGGTGCCGGTTACCAGGACGATCATCCAGGGCATACTGAGGACGAGGTGCTGGCTGCGTGTGCCGATGCCCAGCCAGACAAAGATTCCCACCGCGACAAACATGATCACGGCCTCCCACCAGTGGCGCACGGGCGGGTGTTCGGTATGCGGGTCATTGCCGGCGACGACGGCTGCCACGGCTTCCGCATCCAAGCCGTAGCGGTCGCACTCGCGGTCACGGGCCTGCTTCCAGTTCACCAGTTCCGAGGCGCCGGGGTCGGCCATGCTGATGGAGACAGCGCCTAAGATCATCACCAGCGAACCGGTGAGGATCAGCGCTTTTCCAGAAGGAGTCAGTCCGGAAAATTCGGCGAAGACCAGCGCGCCCCACGCCAATCCCCAAAGCTGATTGGTGTTGGAAAGAGGAATTCCGCGTCCGATGCCGATGTACTTGGCGGCAAAGTTCTGGAAGAGGTCGCCGATGACCCAGCAGAAGCCGCCCAGGAAGGGCCAGAAGAGCATGGGCCGGGCGCGGTGCAACTCGCTGGCCACCTGGCTGAAGCCGCCCATATAAATCGCGCTCAGGGTGAGCACAGTGCCTAACTCGCCGAAGGTGAAGATGGTGACAAAGGAGAGCGGGTTCATGCCGCTGATGTAGGCCTTGCGGTAGGGAATATACATGGTTCCCAGTAGGACGCCCGCGCCCAGCGCGGCGATGATGCCCGTGACGGCCTTGCCCGGTGTCTCTGACTGGCTCGCCGTGGCATAGGCCAAAACCGCCGCGCCGCCGACGATGGCGAATGAGCCTCCCAGCACCTTCGACCATCCCTTGATGCCGGAACCGCGCAGCTCTTTGAAGAGCAGCCAGCCCCAGAAGAGGCCGACAAGGCTATTGGTGTTCCACAGCGGAAAAGCAATGGCCAGGCCCACGTTGCGCACCGCGAAGATGGTCAGCGTGTTGGCCACGGCCCACAACATTCCGGCAAGCAGCGCCCACACAATGAGGTGAGGTTTGTCGCGCAGATCAGAGAAGATAAAGCCCGTGCCCTTGAGCAGCGTGGGAACGGTCCAGCGGGCCACGAACGCGCCCATCACCATGCCCATGGAGATGAGGAAGGGCGAGAATCCCGCGTTCACCAGCTTGGTGGGCGCTTCGGCGGTGCCCAGCCAGACGGCCGCGGTCAGCCCGCAGAAGACGCCGAGCTTGTGCAGGGAGAGGGTCGATCGTCCTCGCGCGGCGGTCAAATTTTCGCTCAAGAAATCACCTCAGGCTCATCAGAAGGATTATTCCCAGAATCAAAACACCGACTGGAACCCAAAGGTGCACGTCGGTGAGGATGGAAATCAGCCTGGATCGTCTCATCCACCCACCTCGCTGAGGCGCACGGGCCGGTGCTCGTCATAGGACTTGCGCGCGGCCAGCGCCATCGCCACGGGAATGCGGCCGTCGATGCCGGTGACCGCAGTCGTGCGCTTCTCGCGCACGGCGGTGACAAAAGATTTGAGCTCGGCGGCAAAGCTCTCCGTGTAGCGCTCCATGAAGAAGTTGAGAGGCAGGTCCTGGTGCACGGATTTTCCGTCACTGACCACGGCCTGGTTGGGATAGCAGTTTTCCGTGGCAATCTTTCCTTCGCTGCCCAGAATCTCAACGCGCTGATCATAACCGTAAACTGCCTTGCGGCTGTTGTCGATGGTGCCGATGACGCCGTTGCGGAAGCGCAGCACGATCAGCGCGGTGTCCAGATCGCCGGCCTTGCCGATCTCCGGATCAACTCTGACGCCCGCCGTGGTGTAGATCTCTTCCACCTCGTCGCCGATGAGGAAGCGAGCCATATCGAAGTCGTGGATGGTCATGTCCATGAAGATGCCGCCGGAGACTTTGACATAAGCCGGCGGCGGCGGCGCGGGATCGCGGCTGATGATGTGCATCAAACTGGGCACGCCGATTTCGCCGCTGGCTACTGCATGGCGCACGCGGGCAAAGTTCGCGTCGAAGCGGCGGTTGAAGCCGATTTGCAATTGCACTCCGGCCGTTTTCACCGCGGCCAGGGCGTGATCAATCTGCTCCAGGCTGAAGGCGATGGGCTTCTCGCAGAAGATGTGCTTGCCGGCCTGGGCGGCCTGCGCAATCAGCTCGGCGTGGGTGTTGGTCGACGAGCAGATCAGCACTGCTTCGATCTGTGGATCGGCGAGAATCTCTGCGCTCGATGCGGCCACCCTGGGAATATTGCAGCGGGCAGCCAGCGTTTGCGCGGCCTCGCGGTTGATGTCGGTGATGGCGACGATCTTCGCTTCCGGCAAACGGAAGGCCAGCGTCTCAGCGTGAACTCGCCCGATGCGTCCGGCGCCGATGATTCCAATGTGCAACTGTTGCGTGCTCAATGTGCCTCCCTGGTACCTTTCTGGAAACTGAAATTCACTTCCCACCCTAGCCGCAAAAACAAAAACGCGGCGAGGGTGGGGCACCCGGTCACAACTGGTCAAAAATGCATCGTCTCAGGCAAAATACTTTTCCACGGAGCGCAGATATTCGCGGCTGCGCAGCGCGCTTTCCTTGGGCGTGCCCATGCCGGGCAGGATGTCCTGCTCGACCAGCATATAACCCTTGTAGTCGCGCGCGCTCAGCCAGCGCAGCATCGCCGGGAAGTCCACACAGCCCTTGCCCAGTTCGGGGTAGAGGCCGTTGCGCATGGCGGTGAAGTAGTCCCACTCCTCGTCCCGGCTGCGCCTGGCGACCGTGGGCTCGAGGTCCTTCAGATGGATGTACCACACACGATCTCCGAAGCGATCGAGAGCCGCTGTCACGTCGCAATCCTCGCGACCCGTTCCGTGATAATAGTGGCCCACATCGAAGACCAGCCCGATGTAGCGCGGGTCGGTCAACCCCAGGAATTTGTCAATCTCATCCGGCGTCTCCACGTAGCCCGCGCAGTGGTGGTGGAGAACCGTCAGCAGGCCTGTCTGCTCGAAGACCTCGCGCGCAATCTTATCCGCGCCGCCGGCAAAGACCTTCCACTCCGCAGCGCTCAGCCCCAACTTCGGCGTAATTCTGCCGGCCATTTTGGTGCGTACGGGGTCTGTGCCGTTGTCGTCGGAGAGCACCAGGTACGGCGCGGGCGTTGTGGCCACGGAGGCCAGCAGGCGCGCCGTCTTCACCGCATTGACGACGCCGGCTGCATGGGCAGCGGGGTACTTCATCGCCACCGGCACAAACGCGCCCAGCATGACCAGATTGCGCAGCTTGAGTTCCGCGCGCAGCGCTGTCGCATCCGTGGGCATATAGCCCCAGTCGCCCAGCTCCGTTCCGGTATAGCCGGTCTCCACCAGTTCGTCCAGCATTTGGTCAAACGGAATTTGCTGGCTCTTGTCCTGGTGTTCCAGCGTACCCCAGGAACAAGGGGCATTGCCTACCAATAACTTCTTCATGACGTTTCCTCTTTCCGGTTTCTCATAAAAAATGGCGTTCGCGTTTGCGCGCCTCTTCATAGCGGACCCTTGCGGCGCGCACACTCTCCATCTCGGAGACTTCGGCCACCGCGACATCCCACCAGGATTCGTAGCCCGGCACGCTCACCGCCGGATCTGTCTCCACCACAATGACCGTGGTGCGATCCAGCGTTTTGGCCTTGCGCAAGGCTTCCTTCAATTCGTCCAGCGTGGCGGCCTTCAAGGCATGAGCGCCCAGGCTGCGCGCATTGGCGGCAAAATCCACCGTCAGCGGCTCGCCGTCCAACTGCCCGGAGGCCTTCGAGCGGAATCGATAGCCGGTGCCGAATCCGCCCTGGCCCAGCGTGTGGCTCAGCGCGCCGATGCTGCCAAAGCCGTGGTTGTCGACGAGCACGATGATGATCTTCACGCCCTCCTGCACGGAGGTCACAATTTCGCTCGGCATCATCTGGTAGGTGCCGTCGCCCAAAAAGACATACACTTCGCGGCTGGGGTCGGCCATCTTTGCACCGATGGCTGCGGGAATCTCGTAGCCCATGCAGGAGTAGCCGTACTCCATGTGATAGCTGTTGGGCGTGCGCGTGCGCCACAGCTTGTGCAGGTCTCCGGGATGGCTGCCCGCGGCCGAAAGGAGCACGTCGCGCTCGCCGGCTGCCTCCCAGATGGCGCCGATAACCTCGCTTTGCGCGGGCCGCCCGGGATTGTTCAGGTGGAAGAGGCGATCCACTTCGGCCTCCCACTGGACTTTCAGGCCGGCAGCCTCGGCGGCATACTCCTTGCTGACCCGATAGTCTTTGAGCGCGGCGGTGAGTTGTTCGAGCGCAACGCGCGCGTCCGCTACCACGGGAATCGCTGCGACCTTGCAGGCGTCAAACTCCGCCGTGTTGATGTTCACAAACCGCACGTGCGGATTCTGAAAAGCGGTCATCGAGGCGGAGGTGAAATCTGAGTAGCGAGTGCCGATGCCGATGACCAGATCAGCAGCGTGCGCCAGGCGGTTGGCGGCCAATGTGCCAGTGGCGCCGATGGCTCCCACCGACTGCGGATGGTCCCAGGCCAGCGAGCCTTTGCCCGCCTGCGTCTCCGCCACCGGAATGCCGGTTTGCACAACAAATTTATCCAGCGCTGTGGAGGCCTCGCTCATCAGCACGCCGCCGCCGGCCACAATCAGAGGATTGCGGCTGGAGCGGATGGCTTCTACTGCGCGATGGAGGGAAACTTCGTCGGGCTGGGGGCGGCGAATCAGCCACACACGCTTGCGGAACAGCTCCTCCGGATAATTGAAGGCTTCAGCTTGCACATCCTGCGGCAGGGCCAGCGTCACCGCGCCGCAGTCGGATGGCGAGGTGAGCACGCGCATCGCTTCGGGCAGCGCCGTGATGAGTTGCTCGGGCCGGTAGATGCGATCCCAGTAGCGGGAGACCGGCTTGAAGCAGTCGTTGACACTGATGTCCTGCGTAGACGGCGATTCCAACTGCTGCAAGACCGGGGCCACGTTGCGGCGGGCGAAGATGTCTCCGGGCAGCAGCAGCACCGGCAGGCGGTTGATGGTGGCCAGCGCGGCGCCGGTGATCATGTTGGTCGCGCCGGGTCCGATCGACGAGGTGCAGGCAAAGGCGCGCAGACGGTTGCTGGCCTTGGCAAAGCCCGCCGCCAGATGCACGCCGGACTGTTCGTTGCGCACCAGGTAATAGGGAAAATCGGGATTCTGCTGCAGGGCCTGGCCGATCCCCGCCACGTTCCCATGCCCGAAGATGCCCAGCACTCCAGCGAAGAATTTGTGTTCCTGCCCATCGCGCTCGACATACTGGTTCTTCAAGAATTGAATCAGAGCCTGAGCCATCGTCATGCGTCGCGTTGCCATCGGTCTCCTCAATTCATCGGATCGTTAGCGTTTCACCAGCGGCAGCCGGGGGTCTTTCTCGCGCCACTCGTTCTTTACCCACGCATAATCGGGGTCGTCAGAGGCGGCCAGGGAGCGCGCCGAGCCGGCTAGCGCGTTCAGGTAATAGACGTTGTAGCCGTGTGCGGCGACCACCGGGTGATAGCCTTCCGGCACCAGAACAAGCTCGCCGTCGCGCACCGTGAGCGTCTCGTCGATGCGCCGGTCGGCCGTGTACACCTTCTGAATCGCAAATCCTTCGGGGCGCTCGATACGGTAGTAGTAAATCTCCTCGAGGTCCACTTCCGCAGGAGGATTGTGCACGTCGTGCTTGTGGGGCGGAAAGCTGGACCAGTTGCCCGCCGGCGTGAAGACCTCCACCACGATCAGGCGGTGCGCGGGAAAACCGGGAGGAATCATGCTGTTGATTTGCCGCGATGCGTTGCCGCCGCCGCGAATTTCAATCGTCACTTCATCCGGCGTCACCAGGCGTGCCGGGTGCTCTTCTTCGGCGCGGCAGTAACAGAAGGCCAGGTCGCAATCGGTCTCGGCGGTAATCGCGAAGCTGGTCTTCAGCGGCAGATAGAGCGTGTGGGGAAGGCCGTCGAATACCGACTTCCGGCCGCCGATACGCGGCCACTCGCCCCGTGAGCATTTGACCGAGCAGACGCCACCCAGCACCACAACGGCCAATTCATTTGTGCCGGTTTCTCCGTCGAACCTCTGGCCCTGCGCCAGTTTGCGAGTCTCAAAGGAGAGGTACTGATAGCCGAAATTTTCGATTCGGTTGCGGAAGGCTTCTGGACGGACCAGCAAGTCACTCATGATCACTCCACGGGGTAAATGCACACGTGTGCATCCGACAGCATATAATCGCCTTCTGCAGGCGTTTCTGTCAAGCTGGAAAACCCCGCCGAAGCGCTTTGACCGTCAGCCACACCGCTGTGATTGGCTCTCTTGACCGAAATTGTCGGGGGGTGGTAATGTTTTTATGCACACGTTTGCATTTCCCGGAGGACCGATGGCCAGGATTGAATCGAAGCCCCCCTTTAAGAGCCCGCTTTTTCAAATGACGCAGACCACGCCCACCTGTCTGTGGAATGATTCGGCTTCTATTGAAGAGCTTACCTATTCGATCGAACACGGGGCCGTGGGAGCCACCTGCAACCCCTCTATCGCCGTTTCCGTGCTCAAAAAGGAGATGCCGCTGTGGAAGCCGCGCATTCAAGCGCTGGCTGCCAGCCACCCCCAGTCCACCGAAGATGAGATCGCATGGATGATTGTGGAAGAGATATCGGTAAATGGGGCGCGGCTGCTCAAGCCGATATTCGATCGTGAGAAGGGGCGCAACGGCCGCTTGTCCATTCAGACGGACCCGAGAACGTATCGGAATTCCGTGGCGATTCTGGCGCAGGCAATCCGCTTCAGCCAGCTTGCTCCCAACATGATTGTCAAGATCGCCGCCACTCGCGCCGGAATCGTCGCCATCGAGGAAGCTACTTATCGCGGCATCAGTATCAACGCGACCGTCAGCTTTACGCTTCCGCAGGCCATCGCCGTTGCCGAGGCCGTGGAACGCGGCCTGAAGCGCAGGGAAGCGGAAGGACTGGAGATCGCCACCATGGGGCCGGTATGCACCCTGATGGTGGGACGGCTGGACGATTGGCTCAAGGTCGTCATGGAGAAGAAACAACTTTCCATCGACCCCGGCTACCTGGAGTGGGCCGGAGTCGCGGTCTTCAAGAAGGCATACAAACTGTACCGCGAGCGCGGCTACCGGCTGCGGCTGCTCTCGGCGGCATTTCGCAATCACATGCACTGGAGCGAATTCATCGGCGGAGATGTGGTGATCTCTCCGCCCTGCGCGTGGCAGCGCCGCTACAATGCCAGCGATATTGAAGTGATTCCGAGAATGGATAACCCTGTCGATGCAAAGATCGTGGACACGCTGCTGAAGAAATTTCCCGACTTTGAGCGCGCCTACACGGAGAACGGTTTATCCCACGAGGAGTTTGACACCTTCGGCTCCACGCGAAGGACTTTAAGGCAATTCATCGCCGCCTGTGTGGAGATAAATGGGATCATTCGGGATGTCGTTCTACCCAATCCCGATACGGAATGATGGTTTCTGTCGGCGCGGCTTGGATGTGACTTCAGGCCGCACAGCTTCTCACCTCCCGGATCAGCGCGCGCAAGCCGCCGCTCCGGAACCACCGAAAGCCGTAGATAAAATGAGACTTGCAATCGTTAGCCGGCGAGCAATCTGTTTTCGATTGACGGCCGGCTCTACGGAACTGACTGAACCTGGCCAGTTTTTCCTTGACACTGGCAGAACAAAATTGCTAGGTTGCTTACGCGGAAGAGGAATCAGAGAAATCCACCGCCAAATGCAAGCCTTTAGTCTATCCGTCGGGCGGAAACGCTCAAGGATAGAATATGGGCGTGTATTTGGAGGCGGATTTTTTTTTGCAGCCTTGACCGTATTTTAATGGAGCCTTATCGGAGCCTTAGCCGTAATGGCTAAGTATGTTTGGAAGGCAGTTGTGATTCAGAAACTTTGGGAGGCAGTATGATTTCGATGAATCGGTATATGGGACAACGAGCGCGCATTTCCGGGTGGATTCGCCTGGCCATGGCGCTTCTGTTGGTTCTTCCTGCGCTGGGCGCTTACGCCCAGTACGAAAACGGAAGCCTGGTGGGAACCATCCACGACTCCAGCGGGGCCGCAATCCCCAACGTGAACGTCACGGTCACCAACAATGAGACCGGGATTGTCACCAACGCAGTGTCGAACGGCACGGGCGACTATGAAGTCCCGTCTTTGCGCTTTGGCATCTATACGGTCGCCGCAAAGGCAGCCGGTTTTGCCGATGCCGTCGCCAAGGAAATCACCATCCCGGTCGGCGGGCGCGTGCGCATCGACCTGACGATGAAGATTGGCGCAGCCGAGACCACGGTCCAGGTTACCGGTGTCGCGTTGCAGCTTGAAACCGAATCCAGCCAGCGCGGCCAGACGGTCTCCGAGGCCCAAACTGAAGCCCTGCCGCTGGTAACCAGGAACTTTTCCGATTTGGTGGATTACGTTACCGGCGCGCGCCCCGCGCCCGCCGAAGCGGTCACCAGCGGCGTCACCAGCCTGACGCGCTCCGGGTCGTTCAACATCAACGGCCAGCGCAGCATGTTCAACAACTACATGCTGGACGGCATGGACAACAACGCCTATGGCGAGAGCAACCAGGGCTTCGACAACCAGATCATCGCGCCCCCGCCCGACTCCATCGCCCAGTTTGAAGTGGTGACCAACAATGAGAGCGCGGAGTACGGCCGCTCCTCCGGCGGCACCATCAACGTCGCCACCAAGGCCGGCAGCAACAGATTCCACAGCACTCTCTATGAGTTCATCCGCAACACGGACCTGAACGCGGCCGGCTTCATCAAGCCGATCGTCACCAATGCCGTAACTGGCGCCTTGGTTCCGTTTGTGAAGCCGGGCTTCGATCGCAATCAGTTCGGCGCCACCTTCGGCGGGCCGGTGATGAAGAACAGGTTCTTCTACTTCCTCGATTACGAGGGATTCCGCCAGACGCTCACGCCTTTGACCGTTGGGACCGTCCCCACTACGGATGAGCTCACCGGCATTCTGACCGTCCCGGTGCAGGATCCGTTTGCTCCGGGCACGTACATAGCGGCCGGCACGTCGCTTTTCACCTCACCCGACATCGACCCGACCGCCAAGGCGATTGCTGCTTATTACCTGGCCGCGCTGCCTGCGAACGGGAAGTGCACGGTGACCGTCGGCGTAGCCAATTCGGGCATAGCCACAAACAACTGCGCTTTGACTGCGCCCTTCACCGACAAGGCCGACAAGGGCGACCTTCGCCTGGATTTCCAGCAAAGCGAGAAGAAATCCTGGTTCCTGAAGGTCAGCGATCGCAAGGAGACGGGCATCAACTATCCACTCCTTCCCGAGCCGATCGATATGCAGACCAACGGCGTCATCAAGATTCTCGATCGACAGATTGCGCTCGGCTACACCCAACTGATAGGCGGCAACAAGGTTCTTGACGCCCGCCTCGCCCTCTCCGGCACCCAGGCCGGCAAGTGGACCAAGGCAATCGGGACCAGCTTCATTACGCCATCCCAGATTCCCGGACTACCCACCATCGCCGGCGTCTCCGGCGGCCTGCCCTCGATGGCCATCTCCGGCGGCTTTACCTCCTTTGGACGCCAGAGCACCAACCCGCAATGGCAGAACCCCTCGGTGCTTGACCCCAAGGTGAATTACTCCTGGGTCAAGGGCAAGAACTCCTTCAAGTTCGGCTATGAGTACGAGTACGTCTGGATGGAAGTGGAGGACTCCAACCCGCTCTATGGCTCCTTTACCTTCAACCATGGCTACAGCGCCTGCCCGTCGACGCTTCCCACTGGCTGCGCCACTTCAGGTGCCAAGCCCGACACCTACTGGGCCGACTTCCTCTTCGGAACGCCAGGCGCTTACTCGCTGTCGACCTACTGGATCTCCCACCTGCACCAGAATATGGAGAGCGCATACGTCCAGGACGATTGGAAGGTCGATCCCAAGCTGACCCTCAATCTTGGGCTGCGCTGGGAGTACGGTTCGCCCTACTCGGAACGCAATAACAACCTCTCCAACTTCAACCCGGCGACCGGGACCATGCTGACACTGACCCCCAACTTCGCCACCATGTCCGCTGGCACGCATACCTGCAGCCTCCTCGCCGGCTGCCCGAACATAGAGACCGGCATGATCTCTTCCTATGCCGGCAGCGGAGTTTACGGAAAGACCCTGGTCCATCCCGACCTCACCTCCTACGCTCCGCGCCTGGGCTTTGCTTTTGCGGCTACGCCCAGCATCGCGATCCGTGGCGGCTTCGGCATGAACTATATCCACTACTACCGCGCCGGCTCCGGCAACATGCTGGCCATCAACGCCCCCACCGCGATGTTCACCTCGGTAACCAACCCGGGGTCTGCTCTCACGACTGGCTTCCAGAGGCTTTCGGCCGGCTATCCAACAGGCCTAGCCACGGTCTTCAGCGCGGGCACCGACGACATCGACTATATCCCCGCAAATACCAAGGACAGCTACGTC
Source organism: Occallatibacter sp. (assembly GCA_049698655.1). Lineage (GTDB taxonomy): Bacteria > Acidobacteriota > Terriglobia > Terriglobales > Acidobacteriaceae > Telmatobacter. The sequence goes on from JBAVYF010000110.1 coordinate 13,267, forward strand.
GAGAGCTACTTCTTCAGCGTGCAGAAGTCCCTGGCCAAGAACATCCTCTTCGACCTGGCCTATGTGGGCAACCACGGCGTTCATCTGCAGGGCTTCGACAACGCCAACCAGAAAAACCCGGCGCTCGGATTCGCCCGTCCGTTCCCCAGCTGGGGAGGGTACTTGCTCAACGATCCTGCCAACACCTTTAACAACGGCGACATTACCACGGCGCTGAATCAGTTCAAGTCTCACTACCACTCGCTGCAAGCCCGCTACGAGCAGCGCTTTGTCCACGGCTTGACCTTGTTGAACTCCTACACCTGGGCGCACGCGCTGGATAATGCCTCCTCCACCCTCGAGGCCAATACTCCCGCGCCGCAGGACGCAAATAACCTCAACGCGGACTATGGCCAATCGGACTACAACCTGCCCATGGTCGATGTCGCCAGCTTCGTCTATGACCTGCCGGTTGGAAAGGGTAAACACTTCCTGGGCGGCGTCAGCGATCTGGCGAATGTCCTGGTTGGCGGATGGCAGATCAGCGGCATCAACACCATTCAGGGCGGCACGCCCTTCAACCTGACGTATACGCCGGCTTCGGCCAACCAGGTGTCGCCGATGCTTACCCAAAGCTGGCGCGGGCAGAACCTCTATCGCCCCAACCTCCTTCCCGGAGCACACTATACGCAGGGAAAGGTGAAGAACTCCAGCGGCTACGTTCAATATGTCAACCTCGCATCTTTGACGCTGCCCGCAACCTATTCCAGCTACACCAGCTCCACCGTTTACACTTTGTCGAGTCCGTTTGGCAACTTAGGCAAGAACTTTGGCCGCACGATGCCTTTCTATGAGACGGATCTGGACTTCAACAAGAAGTTCAGCACACCCGGGGACAGAGTTAAGATCGAGTTCCGCTCGGAGTTCTACAACATCTTCAACCACACCAACCTGTATCTGCCCGGCGGCTCAGGTGGCAGCACAGCCACCGGCACTACGGGCTCCACATCGAATTTCAACCCACAACCTGTCACCGGCGGCAGCGGCGGCACCATGACTCAAACCTGGGAGCCGCGCATCATTCAGTTCGGTTTGAAGGTCATCTACTAACCTGCACTAACTTGTGTGCCGGCCACTGCAAGTG
>JBAVYF010000111.1:0-1709 GCA_049698655.1 Occallatibacter sp.
ATTCATGCCGGTAGCCATTAAATTCAACCTCTCACCCACAAATCAGCCGCTACAAAGCCAAGAAAAACCATCGCAATTACGCCGTTCATGGTGAAAAATGCTGCATTCAACCGGCGCAGATCGCGCGGCGAAACCAGCGAGTGCTCGTAAGCCAGCAGCAACCCCACCGCCCCGATGCCCAACCAGCCGAGTGTACGAAAATGAAACAGTACGCCGAACCAAAGCAGCAGCCCCAGCATCGCCAGATGCATCGTCCGCGCCACAAAAAAAGCCGCCGGAATTCCTACCGCCTGAGGCAAGCTGTGCAGCCCGGCGGCGCGGTCGTGCTCGAAGTCCTGGCAGGCGTAGAGCACGTCGAATCCCCCCGCCCACAGCGTCACCGCCGCAGTCAGCACCAGAATGCGCGCGTCCAGCGAGCCGCGCACCGCAATCCACGCAGCCGACGGCGCCAGGCCCAGCGCCAGCCCCAGACCCAGATGCGACCAGCGCGTGATTCGCTTCATGTAGCTGTAGCCCCAGAGCACTGCCAGCACCAGCGGCGCAAGATACAGAGTGAGCCGGTTCAGTTCGGCGCAGGCCACTACGAACACCGCTGCCGCCAGTAGTGTAAAACCCAGCACAAACTCCCGCGAGAGCAATCCGGCGGGAATGGCGCGGGACTTCGTTCGAGGATTGGCCGCATCCAGCTCCGCATCGGCCCAGCGGTTGAAGGCCATCGCCGAAGAGCGCGCCGCCACCATCGCCACCAGAATCCACCCCACTGTCCGCCAGCCCGGCAACCCATTCGCGGCCAGCAACACCGCCGTCAGCGCAAACGGCAGCGCGAAGATCGAGTGCTCCCATTTGATCATCTCCAGCGTCGTGCGCGTCCTGGCCCAGAGGTTCGGCATGGTTGGCTCCTTAGACCAGTTTACTTGAATGGAAGCCCAAGAAAATGGATACAACAGTGCGTAATGTGGGGTATATTGGCTCGTGCCGGGATAGCACAACTGTAGCTCCGGTCCAAAGGAGGAATAATGAAGATCAGCAAGATTGCAAGTGCGATTGGAATTCTCTTCTGCCTGGCTTCCGTCAGCCTGATAGCTCAAAGCGTACGGGTGGGAGGATCGTCGTTGCGTGCCAATGGCCAGGTTGCACAAGGCTTTCAATACACGGGATCATGCCCTGTTGACCTGAAGTTTGGCTGGGGCTTAATCAGCACCGGGCCAACGGTTGTAACTTACCGCTTTGTCCGGAACGATGGCGGCCATTCTTCCAACTCACAGAGTGTCAACCTGCCGCAGGGCAACCGCTCCGTACCGGTCTACGACGAGTGGCATCTCGGCGCGAATAAGCCGCAATTCGCTAATTACACCGGCTGGGTGAACCTGATCATCGAATCTCCAAATCCAGTCCAGCAGAAGATCGGATTCACCATTCATTGCCAGTAGGCAAGATGAGGTACGCGTGTTGGCCGGTTTCCCAGATTTCGCATTTGGGATCTGAGAATCGATGAACCCGACAAGCCGAAGCTGACTCGCCACTCCCCCAAAAGCCTCTGTCTGGACGGCAAATCCTTGCGTAAAATTACCTCTATCGGCGCACAATCAAAAAATGAACAAGAACCTGAGGCACGGGCAGTTACTGTCAGGCATGTCCCCGGTCCAATCTGTCAGGCATGTGACCGGTCCGTACCAAAAAACAGCCTACCCCACCCCCCTGCCCTGTGG
>JBAVYF010000112.1:0-7531 GCA_049698655.1 Occallatibacter sp.
AGATAAGAGGGGTCTGCGCGGGGCTTGGAGAGTTAACTTGTGGAGAGGACACATATGAACGCCATGCTTCTCAGGCTATGTGTGAAGTTCCAGGACCTGAAGAACCGCGAAGAAGGTCAGGATCTGGTTGAGTATGCCTTGGTCGTTGCTCTGATCGCCTTCGGTGCAATTGCTGGTATGAGCACACTTGCCACAGGCATCAACAACACATTCAACAGCATCAGCACCACGCTGGCCAGCGACTTTTAACCCCTGGCAATGCATCGTCAGGACAGCAAGACCCAGAGCCTTCCGGAAGAGGTATATGCGCCAGAGCTGTGTTTAGGCGCCCTCTCGCCGGCAATGATTACACTCCCCAAAAACTCACTACGAGCCAGCCGTTTACGGCCCGTATACTGAAGCGTCGCCAGTAGATTGCATTCTGGAGGACGGTCAGAATCTGGCCGAAATATGCTCTCATTGTTCCTCTGACTGCCTTCGGCGCTACGCTGGCATGAAGGCTCCGGCAACGGGAACCTGCGCCGCGTCCAACAGGATCGGCTCGGCTCTCAGGTCCGGCATCAGCAGACTCTGCCAAAGCGGGGTCTGAGCGCTACAATTGACTACCTTATTGCTGCGCGGGAGAGACACGCTGGGCAAGTCCATTGCCGCTGCGTCCTCTCCCTTGCTTTTTGGGCCGCGTTGTAGGATCGCAATCATCCATCTCTCGGCCATGACTCAAGTCCCGAGCGGCCGGAAGTGTTGAGAGTGAAGTTGAGCATGAACGTGAAAAGGACGCGGCGGGTTGGTCTGTTTTGGCTGTTGTTGTGCTGCGGAATCTCCGTCCTATGGGGTTCTTTTCTGGAACGCGGCTCGCCCGATGGAATGATCGATTTCAAAGGTGTATTCTACGGCGCGCGATGCCTGCTTCAGCACAGCGATCCCTATAAACCAGGCGAACCACTGCGTGTTTATCTCGCTGAACGAGGAGACCGTCCATTGCCCTCGGACGTGCTCCGGCAAGTTCTGTCACAGAATATATACCCGCCGGCCACATTTATTTTCGTTGCGCCTTTCGCGATGCTGCCGTGGGCTCCCGCACACCTGCTCTGGATGATTCTCTCCGCCGGAAGCCTCTTCCTTGCCGCTTTCCTGATGGGTAATCGCGGGGCCAATTACGCACCAATCATCTCCGGTGGATTGATCTGCTTCATTCTTGCCAACTGCGAAGCTGTACTTGCAACCGGCAATACCGCGGGAATCGTTGTAGGCCTTTGCGTGGTGGCCGTCTGGTGCTTCCTTGAGGAGAGATTTGTTTGGGCCGGCATCCTATGTCTGGCAATCAGCCTCGCAATCAAACCCCATGACGCGGGTCTGGTCTGGCTCTATTTCCTGCTGGCGGGCGGAGCCTATCGGAAACGCGCTCTGCAAACTCTCGTGGTCACCGCCCTGCTGTGCCTGCCGGCCATTCTGTGGATTTCGCACGTCGCGCCGCAATGGCCGCAGCATTTGCACTCCAATCTTCTGGCGCAATCGGTGCCTGGAGGGCCCGGAAACCCAGGGCCCAACACCGCCAATAGCGGAAGCGGCCCAAGTATGATCATCAACCTTCAATCCGCCATCTACGTCTTCCGCGACGATCCGCGCATCTATGTTCCGGTCAGCTATCTGATATGCGGAGTGCTCCTGCTGGTTTGGTCGGTTCGCACTCTCAAGTCGCGCTTCTCGCAGCGGGGAGCCTGGCTTGCGCTCGCCGCAATCGTGCCTCTCACCATCCTCGTGACCTACCATCGGCCCTACGATGCCAAGCTCCTGCTGCTTGCGGTTCCCGCCTGTGCCATGCTCTGGGCAGAAGGTGGCCCAATCCGGTGGCTTGCGCTGCTGGTGACTACCGCGGGGATTGTATTCACCGCGGATATTCCGTTGACCATTCTCGTGACTCTCACCAGAAACCTGCAGATCTCCACTGCGGAACTCTCCGGACAGTTGCTGACAGTCGTGCTGACGCGGCCCGCCCCGCTTTTCCTTCTGGCGATGGGCATATTCTATCTGTGGATTTATCTGCGGCACGATCCGGCCCGAGATTCAGCGGCGAATCCTGGAGAGTCGGGAGCAGCTCCGCTTGCCCCTACGACGGCCTGATCCGATACACTCCGGAGAAGACCGCTCAACAGGTTGATTCCGAGCCATGGAGCCGTTTCCGGCAAAAGGAGAGACTGAAGATGACAAGGACACGGCAGATTGCTCTGATTTGCCTGCTGTTGTCCTGCGGAGTTTCTGTCTTATTGACCATTTCTCTGGAGCGCGCCGCGCCTGATCTGATGATGGATTTTAAAGGAGTTTATTACGAGGCGCGATGCCTGCTTCAACACACAGACCCCTACAAACCAGGCGAGCCGCTGCGTACTTATCTGGCAGGAGCGGGTGAGAGCCCGATGCCCACGGCCGGGCTCCGGCAGACTTTAATGATGGATCTGTACCTGCCAACCGCCTCCATTTTCATTGCTCCTTTTGCAATGTTGCCGTGGGGTCCTGCGCACTTGCTCTGGATGTTCCTCACCGCCGCAGGCCTCGTCTTTGCCGGCTTCCTGATGTGGAGCCTCGGGGCAAATTACGCACCGGTCATTTCTGGCGTTTTGATCTGCCTTGCTCTTGTCAACAGCGAGGTTCTCTTTGCAACCGGCAATCCGGCGGGAATTGTCGTAAGCCTTTGCGTCGTGGCTGTCTGGTGTTTCCTTAAGGAGCGATTTGTTTGGACCGGCGTCCTGTGCCTAGCGGTCAGCCTCGCCATCAAGCCCCATGACTCAGGCCTGGTCTGGCTCTATTTCCTGCTTGCGGGCGGCGTCTATCGGAAGCGCGCGCTGCAAACCCTCCTCGTTACCGCCGTCCTCTGTCTGGCGGCCATCCTGTGGGTAACGCCTATCGCGCCACATTGGATACAGGAACTGCACTCCAATCTTCTGGCGGATTCGGCGCCCGGCGGGTTCGGCGACCCAGGACTCGCTTCCCCGACCGGCCGCACTGTCAGTATGGTTATCGATCTTCAATCGGTTGTAGCCGTCTTCCGCGACGATCCGCGCATCTATAACTCGGTCAGCTATCTGGTATGCGGCGCGCTCCTACTGATAGGCGCGGTTCGCACTCTCCGGTCGCGCTTCTCGCAGACGAGAGCCTGGCTGGCGCTTGCGGCAATCGCGCCTCTCACTATGCTGGTAACCTATCACCGGCCTTTCGATGCCAAGCTCCTGCTGCTTGCGGTTCCGGCCTGCGCCATGCTCTGGGCCGAGGGCGGCCGAATTGGACGGCTTGCGCTCCTCGTGACTACCGCAGGAATTGTGGCAACCGCGGATCTTCCGCTGATCATCTTCCTGGCCCTCACCAGAAACTTGCACATCTCCGCAGCGGGGCTGTCAGGGCAAATGCTGACTGTCGCGCTGGCGCGGCCCGTTCCGCTCATCCTGCTGGCGATGGGCATCTTCTATCTGTGGATTTATTTGCGACGCGAGCCAGAGAGGTGCCGGCCATGACAAGGACACGGTGGGTTGCACTGACCTGGATCCTATTGAGCTGCGGGCTCTCCGCGTTATGGGGCTTTTCTATGATCCGCCCCTCGCCGAACCTGATGATCGACTTCAAAGGGGTCTTCTACAACACCCGATGCCTGTTTCAACACGCCGATCCATATAAAATCAGCGCGCCGTTAAACGCTTATCTGGCTGACGGAGTAGGCCGCTCAATGCCCCCAGACGGGCCCCGGCAAGTTTTAATGATTGATCTTTACTTGCCAACCGCATCTATATTCATCGCTCCCTTCGCGATGCTGCCGTGGGGTACCGCGCAGGTGCTGTGGACGATCCTCGGCATAGGAAGCTTTATCTTTGCCGCCTTCCTGGTGTGGGATTCAGGGGCCAGTTACGCGCCGGTGATCTCCTGTGGCTTGATCTGTTTTGTTCTTGCCAATACCGAAGCCTTCTTTCCATTCGGCAATCCTGTGGGGATCGTTATAAGTCTTTGCGTGGTGGCCGTCTGGTGTTTTCTCAAGGATCGGTTTGTTTGGGCCGGCGTCCTATGCCTTGCAATCAGCCTCGCCATCAAGCCTCATGACGTAGGTCTGGTCTGGCTCTATTTCCTCCTAGTGGGCGGGCTTTATCGGAAACGCGCGTTGCAAACCCTTCTCGTTACCGCCGTCCTGGGTCTGGCGGCATTCCTCTGGGTAACGCCCATCGCGCCACATTGGATGCAGGAACTGCACTCCAATCTTCTGGCGGTTTCGGCACACGGAGGAATCAGCGACCCAGGACCCACTAACGCCACTAGCCGCGGCCCTAGTATCATCATCGATCTTCAATCGGCCGTAGCCGTCTTCCGCGACGATCCGCGCATCTACAATTCGGTCAGCTATCTGGTCTGCGGGGCGCTCCTGCTGGTATGGGCGATTCGCACTCTCCGGTCGCGCTTCTCGCAGACGAGCGCCTGGTTTGCGCTGGCGGCGGTGGTGCCTCTTGCCATGCTTGTGACCTATCATCGGGTCTACGATGCCAAGCTGTTACTGCTCGCGGTTCCAGCCTGCGCCATGCTCTGGGCCGGGGGCGGACCGATCCGATGGCTTGCGCTGCTGGCGACCTCCGCGGGGATCGTCTTCACAGCAGACATGCCATTGACAATTCTCCGCAGTTTCACCGATAACTTGCACATATCCACGCCGGGAATCTTCGGACAGATAATGTCGGTTGTGCTGACGCGGCCCGCCCAGCTTATCCTGCTGGCGATGGGCATATTTTATCTATGGATTTATCTGCAACGCGATCCAGAGAGGGGCCGACCATGACAAGGACACGGCAGATTGCTCTGTTTTGCATGCTGTTGTCCTGCGGGCTCTCCGCCTTATGGGGCTTTTCCATGATCCGCCCCTCGCCGGATCTGATGGTAGATTTCAAGGGGATCTATTATCATGCGCGATGCTTGCTTCAACACGGCGACCCCTACAAACCAGGCGAGACCCTGCGTGTTTATCTGGCAGAGGGAGGAAAACTCCCGCAATCCCTGGGCGGACCCTTACAAAATTTGACGCTGGATGTATACCCGCCGACCACATCTATCTTCCTCGCTCCCTTCGCGATGCTGCCGTGGGGGACCGCGCAGGTGCTATGGACGATCCTCGGCGTCGGAATCCTTACCTTTGCCGCATTCCTGATGTGGGATCTGGGGTCCAATTACGCGCCAGTGATCTCCTGTGCCCTGATCTGCTTTGTTCTTGCCAACACCGAAGCCTTCTTTCCATTCGGCAATCCCGTGGGGATCGTTGTCGCTCTTTGCTTGGTGGCCGTCTGGTGTTTTCTTAAGGATCGGTTTGTATGGGCTGGTATCTTCTGCCTTGCGGTCAGCCTCGCCATCAAGCCCCATAACGCGGGCCTGGTCTGGCTCTATTTCCTCCTGGCGGGCGCGCCCTATCGGAAACGCGCGCTGCAAACTCTCCTCGTTGCCGCCGTACTGAGCCTCGCGGCTATCACGTGGGTAACTCCTATTGCGCCGCATTGGATACAGGAACTGCACACCAATCTTCTGGCGGTTTCTGCACATGGCGGGCTCAACGACCCAGGGCCAGCCGGGGTTAATACCCGCGGCCCGGGTATCATCATCGATCTTCAATCGGCCGTAGCCGTCTTCCGCGACGATCCGCGCATCTACAATTCGGTTAGTTATCTGGTCTGCGGGGCGCTCCTGCTGCTATGGGCAATCCGTACCGTCCGATCGCAATTCTCGCAGCGAGGAGCCTGGCTCGCGCTGGCTGCGGTTGTGCCTCTTGCCATGCTTGTGAGCTATCACCGGGTCTACGATGCCAAGCTTCTGCTATTGGCAGTTCCGGCCTGCGCCATGCTCTGGGCCGGGCGCGGATCGATCCGGTGGCTTGCGCTGCTGGTGACCTCCGCGGGGATCGTCTTCACCGCAGACATTCCGCTGACAATTCTCCGCATTTTCACCGATAACCTGCACATATCCACGGCGGGGTTGCCGGGAGAGATACAGACGGTTGTGTTGTTGCGGCCTGTTCCGCTCAGCCTGCTGGTGATGGGCATATTCTATCTGTGGATTTATCTCCGGTACGAGCCAGAGAGAGGCCGGCCATGACAAGGACGCGGTGGATTGCACTGACGTGTATCCTTTCGAGCTGCGGACTCTCCGCTTTATGGGGCTTCTCTCTGGTGCGCGCCCCGTCTGACCTGATGATAGATTTCAAAGGGGTCTTCTACGACGCGCGGTGCCTGCTTCAACACGTCGATCCCTACAAACCAGGCGAGCCACTACGTGTTTATCTGGCAGAGGGAGGAAAACTCCCGCAGCCCTCGGACGTGCCCAGACAAGTTTTGGCGTTGGATATAAATCTGCCGACCACATCTATCTTCTTCGCTCCCTTCGCGATGCTGCCGTGGGGAACCGCGCAGGTGCTATGGACGATCCTCACAGCCGGAGGCCTTATCTTCGCCGCCTTCCTGATGTGGAATTCGGGAGCCAATTACGCGCCAGTCATCTCCTGCGGCTTGATCTGCCTTCTTCTTGCCAACACCGAAACTTTCTTTGCAATCGGCAATCCCGCGGGGATCGTCGTAAGCCTTTGCATGGTGGCCGTATGGTGTTTCCTACGGGATCGGTTTGTGACCGCCGGCATCCTGTGCCTGGCGATTAGTCTCGCCATCAAGCCCCATGACGCGGGTCTTGTATGGCTCTATTTCCTGCTGGCTGGCGGAATTTGCCGGAAACGCGCGCTGCAAACCCTCCTTGTTACGGCCGTCCTGGGTCTGGCGGCCATTCTGTGGGTTACGCCTATCGCGCCACATTGGATGCAGGAACTGCACTCCAATCTTCAGGCGTTTTCGGCGCCCGGCGGAGTCACCAACCCGGGCCCTACAACTCTCAATGGCCAAGGCCCGGGCATGATCATCAGCCTTCAATCGGCCGTAGCCGTCTTCCGCGATGATCCGCGCATTTACAATTCGGTCAGCTATCTGATCTGCGGCCCGCTCCTGCTGGTATGGGTGGTCCGCACTCTCAGGTCCCGCTTCACACAGGAGAGAGCCTGGCTTGCGCTCGCGGCGGTTGTGCCTCTTACCATGCTGGTGACCTATCATCGGCCCTACGATGCCAGGCTCTTACTGCTCGCGGTTCCGGCCTGCGCCATGCTCTGGGCCGGGCGCGGACCGATCCGTTGGCTTGCGCTGCTGGTGACCTCCGCGGGGATCGCATTCACCGGAGACATGGTGTTGACAATTCTCCGGTTTCACACCAAGAACTTGCACATATCCACAGCGGGGCTATCCGGACAGATGAAGACAGTCGTGCTGATGCAGCCCACCCCGCTCATCCTGCTGGCGATGGGCATATTCTATCTATGGATTTATCTGCGGCACGAGCCAGAGAGAGGCCGGTCATGACAAAAACGCGGCGGATTGCACTGGCCTGGATACTGCTGGCCAGCGGAATTTCCATTTGGTGGGGCTCCTCGATTGGGCAGACCGCGAACGGGTGGGTGGATTTCAGGGCAGTTTACTACGGC
>JBAVYF010000113.1:0-2705 GCA_049698655.1 Occallatibacter sp.
TACGACCCCGGCCACATCGCCGGCATCCACATTGCTCCCGAGGGAATCGAGATCAAAATTCCCAACGGCTCACTGAAAAATCGCGTGGAAAAAGGCGCCGCCCGCGCCACCTTCCGCATCATCAACGACCGGCAGGAGGTGGATTTTTACTATCGCTTGCCCGGCAAGCCCTGGCAAAAGACAGAGTCTTCGGCCGAAATCTCCGGCCTGCATCACAATGTTCTGGGCGGATTCCTCGATGTTCGCCCCGCCGTTTACGCTTGCGGCCAGGGGCAGGCCACCTTCCGCGGATTCCGTTATTGGCCGGAGGTCCATGCGCCGGCGTAGCACCGATGCCGACGCTCGTTCCAGAGATGCTATCCTCCTTGGCAAGGGTTTGCGCTTGAGTAATTTCTTCACCATCGGCCACTCCAACCACGCCATCCAGGCGTGGCTTGCCCTGCTCCTCCAGCACGGTGTTGAAGTGGTGGTCGACACGCGCAGTTCTCCCTATTCGAAGTACGTCCCGCAGTTCGACAAGGAACTCATGCAGCGCTCCCTGGAAGAGTCGGGAATCCGCTATCTCTTTCTCGGCGCCGATTTGGGCGGCCGGCCTGCCAACCCCTCCTACTACGACGGCAAAGGCCGTGTCCTCTATAGCCGGCTCTGCGACGACGCCCACTTCCAGGCGGCCATTGCCCGCCTTGAATCCGGCATGGAGCGCTTCCGCGTCGTCCTGGTTTGCGGCGAGGAAGACCCCGCCCACTGCCATCGCCGCCTGCTCATCGGCCGCGTCCTTTGCGAGCACGGCCACACCATGCTTCACATTCGCGGCGACGGCCGCCTGGAATCCGACGAAACGGTTGCCGCTGAAGCAGGCAAGCCGCTCATCGACACCCAACCCGCGCTCTTTGCCGAGCTCGACGAGGACCAATGGAGATCTACAGCATCGGTTTTACCCAAAAAAGCGCCCGAGAGTTCTTCGACACACTGACGGCTCACCGCATCGAACGCCTGCTCGACGTGCGCCTGAATAACACCTCCCAGCTTGCCGCCTTCGCCAAGCAGGCCGACCTGGCTTACTTTGTAGGCGAAATCTGCGGCGCGGCCTATGAGCACGAGCCTCTGCTCGCCCCCACGCAGGAGATTCTTGACGCCTATAAGAAGCTCAAGACCGGCTGGGACGCTTACACCAAAGCCTATCTCGCTCTCATCCGCTCCCGGAAAGTCGAAACTGCCCTCTCTCAGAAGAGTTTCCGGAAGAGAACAGTACTGCTGTGCAGCGAACCCACCGCCGAGCACTGTCACCGCCGCCTGGCCCTTGAATATTTACAACAACACTGGAAAGGTGTAACAATCCGTCATCTTTAGCGGGTAAACCGCTTCAGTTAGCAGTTGGTAGGCAGTTGGACTGGCCGCATTGCAGAGGAGAAAGAGAATGCAAGAGGGCTCAAAACCCGTGTGCGAAAGATTTGCTTGCTTGGCAATTTCCAGGATGGGTTTCGAGGTGCCGCATGGGCGATGCATAGCGGGAATTAGCTTAGATACGGGAAGCTGGATCAGGCTCTTCGGAAGCTCCAGTTCTGGGGCGATCGAATCTGAACTCATTCATTACCGAAATCAGCCAAGAACCCCGTGCAGAGTACTTGATCTCTTTAACGTTGAGCTCGGTGAACCACGTCCAACAAATGTTCATCCGGAAGATGTCGACCTTCGCCGAAGCGAATTCACCTTCGTGCGGCGATTTGATCAGCAAGAAGACATAGAATTCTTGAAAGGCCACCTCGAAGAGAACGGCCCTCTATTGCACAGCTATAGTAGCAACGGAATTTCAGCCGATGATCCACTATTGAAGCGAAGGCTGAGCCACTCCCTATCAATAATCCAACCAGAACAACTCCATTGGAAAGTTGGACCGCACCCATGCTACCCGAATAGGCTGAGGGTAGAGGCTGATTTCCGCTTTGACGAGGATCCATATCTTCTTGTCCTCACTGATCCGTTATGGGAAGCGCGGTGTCTGCGCTTCGGGCAGGGCCGACATCCGCATTCCACTATTGCAGGAGAAGCAATGAGGCAGGTCATGCTCACGATTAGCCTCGCTGGCGCGCCGTATAGTGGCTACCATCACAAACTTGCGGCTGGCGTGGTGAATTTGCCGACGTAACCACGCTCTGCGTACCCGACGGTTGCAGCCGCAACCCCAGCCCGCTACACTTCTTGCAGCATGGCTATCGCCCGCGACAACACTCCGGAACGGCTGGTCAGCGCCACGCGCGCTGACGAAGAGCAGGGATTTGAACTCAAACTTCGCCCCCGCTGGCTGGGCGAGTTCATCGGCCAGTCCAAAGCCAAAGAGCAGCTTGCCATCGCCCTGGAAGCCGCCAAATCACGCGGCGAGGCCCTCGATCACGTCCTCCTCTCCGGCCCTCCGGGGCTGGGCAAAACCACCCTGGCCGCCATCATCGCCAACGAGCTGGACGTGGGCTTTCAGCAGACCTCAGGTCCCGCGCTCCAGATTCAGGGCGACCTGACCGCCATCCTCACTAACCTGCGCGAGCGTCAGGTGCTCTTCCTCGACGAAATCCACCGCATGCAGCCGGTCCTCGAAGAAAAGCTATACACCGCGCTGGAAGACTACAAACTCGACATCATCATCGGCCAGGGTCCGGCGGCGCGCACTCACGTGATGGAGATTCGCCCCTTCACCTTCATCGGCGCCACCA
>JBAVYF010000114.1:0-12423 GCA_049698655.1 Occallatibacter sp.
TGTGCCTTCGTCAAAAAGCCGCCCGATCAGAGTGACCCCATGTGGTACTCGGCGCGGTGGAGAGAACCGGGGCAGCGGATGCTGCGGGTCCGGCGCCCAGTCGCTACGGGCCTCGGAGACCTCGACAAACCCGGCGCGAAGCGTCAGCGACGGGTGCCCCGTGCAGTTGGTAATCACCAGCATCTCGTCCCGCAATGAAGGCACCAGAAGCATATCCACCTCGGTGAACACCCTCGCCATCTCCTCGGCCACCTTGCGCCGGAACCGGTCTGCCTGGACGAAATCTACCGCCGAGAGAAAACGCGACTGCCGGAAACAATTGGGCCAGGCGTCGGGCGCCTGCATCTTCAGCTCGTCTACCTTGTGGCTCAGGGTCAGCTCCTCAAAAGCCGCACCCGCCTCGGCAAAGAGAATCAGGTTGAGCGAGTCATAAGGCCAGTCCGGAATGGAGACCTCGACAGGCTCCATGCCGAGCTTTTTCACTACGTCCAATGCAGCCCTATCCACATCCGTCGCCGGAGCCTCTTTCATCCAACCGGGAAAGTAGCCAACGCGCAGGCCTTTCACATTCGCCGCGGCATCAAACGCAAGCTCGCTCGGCACACTGGCTAAATCGCGCCCATCCGGACCGGAGATCGCCTTCAGCACCAGCACGGTATCTTCCTCACTCCGCGCCATCGGCCCCAGCTTGTCCAGCGACCAGCACAATGTCATGGCGCCGGTGCGCGGCACACGGCCAAACGTGGGGCGCAGTCCCGTTACGCCGCAACGCATCGAAGGGCTCACGATGCTGCCGCCAGTTTCGCTCCCGATGGCGAAACCCACCAATCCGGCAGCCACGGCCGCGCCCGGCCCCGCGCTGGAGCCTGAAGAGCCTTCCTCCAGCAGCCAGGGATTCATCGTCTGCCCGCCAAACCACACATCGTTCAGCGCCAGGGCGCCCAGGCTCAGCTTGGCCACCAGCACCGCGCCAGCAGCGTTGAGCCGCTCCACAACGGTAGAATCCGCCGCAGGCACGCGATTCCGATAAGGCTCTGCCCCATAGGTCGTGGGAATCCCCGCCGTATCCAGCAAGTCCTTCGCTCCCCATGGAATCCCATGGAGAGGTCCGCGATATTTCCCCGCCGCAATCTCCGCATCCGCCTGCCGAGCCTGGGCCAGAGCATGTTCCCGCGTGAGCGTGATGACGCAATGGAGCTGCTCGTTGAAGCGCTCCAGACGATTCAGATAGATTCCGGCCAGCCGCGTTGATGTCAGTTTGCGGCATTCAATCCATCTGGAAAGCTGCCAGACGGGAGCGAAGGCGATGGCGTCTTCGCTGGCCGGCAGGGGCAACGCGGCGCCGCCGCTGCGGAGGAAAAGATTGCCGCCCCGCCTGGGCTTCACCATCCCAGGCAGGCTGGGATTCCATTGCGTAGCCGGCGCAAGAGTCGCTTCCAGCTCAATCTTCCGCGGTCCTGTGCGGCGCTCCAGGAGCGGCGCCATCTGCATCCGCCAATTGCTGGCCGCGGTTGCAAGATCGACAGGGGTCATCTGCAACTGCACCAGTTTTTCCGCCTCGCTAAAGGTTGCAGGCGATACCTCCGGCCCAACCGCTGGGGCAGTGCCGAATGCGGGTGGCGAACCCGGCGGCAATTCCTGAGTCTGTGCCGTGGGCGACTGGGCCTTAGCCTGCACGGCCGCAGCCAGCATCGCGAGCGAACTATAGGCGAGAAACTCTCTGCGCGAACGGGGCATAGCTCTCCTTCTCGATACAGCGCCGAAACTTAACCGGCTCTAAACCATAGTATCCGGCAACAGCGCGGGGTCTGGGTTCCCAGTTATCGATAACCTTGAATGTATGGTGGTCGATACACCCTTCGTCAACAAGCTCAACCTTCTCATCCTGAAAGTGAGCAAAGCCTGGACTCGTCTGGAGCAGAAGAATCCGAAGACCCGCCATCACGAATACTTCGTGGTGGGTGGCGAGAGGAGCAAGCTGAAACCGGGAAAACCGCGGTGTGGCGCGTCAGCCTTGATGCTCGCCTGACAGCAGGGCTCCGGCCAGGCAGGGAATGGAGCCGCACCCTCACCACGTATGATTCTGGATGTTCTGCCTTGAGACCCCGCGTGCATGAAGGTACACAGCCAGACGCGGTCCGGCGCACGCGCTACTCCGAGCGCAAACTCAAAGGTGCGCGCCAGCGCCTGGCGCTAACCGAGCGCGGCATTGTCAAGTGGTTTCGCATCCTCGCCTGCCTCAAGCATGAGCGAACTCTCGCCGTACAGCCTGCGCTCTGGCCGGCAGAGGAAGCGAACAAGAAGAACTGGGCTGGCAAGGCTGAGAGCCTGCGCCAGCCCAGGTCCGTATTACAGGGCTGCCGGTTACTTGGCTGCAGCAGCCTTCTGTGCCGCCCACCGCTTCTTCACGGCCTCAGCGATCCGCTTCCGCCCCTCAGGAGAGAGATGTCTCTTCTTCTTTCTCTTTGCCGGCTTCGCGGCGGCGGGTGAAACTGCCGCTGCCTTCTTGTACGCTGACTTCTTCGGTCTGCCTGCTTTCCTCTTCGCTGCCGGTGCGGCGCCGCTCAGCAATGCACGCGCCTGCTGGAGATTTGCGATCTCACTGTCGATTGTTGCCAGAATTTCCGATACTCCCATGTAACCCTCCCTTATCGATTCAGGCCACTGGATAAACCGCCGTGGGACTAAGTCACTAAGCCGCGCAGGGCTATTCAGTCGCTCCATAGATACAATACTCGCCAATTGAATTATGCGCAAATAAAATGCGCCTTCTGTTAGCCTGAACGCAAATATTTGTTGTTAATGCCGTACGCCCCGGCATCACTACTGAAAGGACCGTCCGTCAGCTTCCTTACAGGAGTATCTATCCCGCCGAGCCTCAACCTGGGCGCTGAAGATGTGAGGCAGAGATTGATAATCTGCCCGAAGGCCACGTTCGCACGGCCGCCCAACGTGTCCGCGTTGAGAACAACCAACTGCCCCTGGGCCGCCATCCAGGCCTCCCGATCAGTTTGGTGTTTGATCGAGTTGAAGGTCCGGACTTTGAGCTTGCGTACCCCGTCAGGACGGCGTACCCCGTCAGGACGGGTAGAATAGTAGCGGAACTCCCAGGCGAATCCCTGGGACCGGGGAACCTGGCGCTCACTTCCAGGCTGATGCCGCTGCCTGCCGGTATTCATAGCACCCTGCCGGGTGGTGGTTTTGACAGGGCAACTGTAGCAGCTTGGTGTCGTGTGGCGTTGGCGACTCTCTCGTGTTACTGTAAATTGTTGAATGAAAAAGGTTGCGGGAGTAGTTCAGTGGCAGAACGTCAGCTTCCCAAGCTGAATGTCGCCGGTTCGATCCCGGTCTCCCGCTCCAAAACAACCAACAGTTTGCATCTTTCGGCTTTCGTCTGCGCAACCCGCCCCGCCCGTCGATGAATCAATCTTTCCGGCCTTCAGCTAGGGCGGGCTCGCCGTAGGCCTGCAATAGAATCTCCGCGGGATGAATTGCTTTGAAGGCGGTGCCGTGTTCGATCTGCATCTGGCAGGTGGCGCACTCGGTGGCGACCATCTGCGGCTGCGCCGCGCCGATGCACGCAAATAACTCCCGGCCTATCCCCATGGAGACCGCGTACTTCTCCTGCTTGAAGCCATAGGTTCCCGACATACCGCAGCATCCGGCATCCATATCCTCAACCGTGACGCCGGGAATCAGGCGCAGCAAGTGATACCATGGGCGTCCGATGCCTTGTGACTTCTGATGGCAGGGCGCGTGGTAAGCCAGCCGCAGATCGGTTTGTTGAAAACTCGTGTTGAGCTTTCCCTCATCCGCCTGCGCCATGAGCAATTCAGCAAGGTCGAATGTGCTGTTCGCGATCTTCTGCGCCGCGCCTGCATACTCCTTGTCGTCATCGAGTACGCCGCCGAATCCCGTCTTGAGCATGTATCCGCAACTTGAGCAGGCGGTAACGATGCGCAGTCCTGAATCAACCTGACGGGACAGGGACTTGACGTTGGCTCGGGCCGCCGAGCGCGCCGCCGCCGCATCGCCGTTGGCCAGGGCTGGAACTCCGCAACACTCCGTCGAGGCGACTTCCGCGGCCAGGCCGTTCCGCTGGAGAAGATCGATCACCACCCGCCCCAGGTCCGGCCGGTTATAGCGGATGAAGCAGCCGGGAAAGAAGACGACCCGCTGTTTCTCTTTGCCAGTGATCCTGGGGCTGCGCAAATCCGGCCGCGTGTACCTGGGGAATTTGCGCTGCGGCGTGATCTGCATCATCTTCGACATCAGATAGCGGGTCGGCTTCAGGGACAGCGCAAAGTTGGAGAGCGCGGGCACAATTGTCGTCAGCATGCCCAGCAGGCCGGGACGCGCAAACCACCAGTCGCGCAACCCGCGAACAAGCGGCTTGCGGTGCGCTGCCTTGGCGTGCGCTATCATCTCCGATACGTTCACCTGATGGGGACACACGAGATCGCAGCGATGACATCCAAGGCAGTATTCCAGCCACTCCGTATCGGTAAGAATGTCTTCGCGGCGCAGACGCTCAAGCTCCGGGCCCAGGCGTTTGGGACCGGGGTACTGGGGATGAACGGCCAGCACCGGGCACACCGTGTTGCACAGCGAACACTTCAGGCAGCTATCAATCGCAAGGTCATCGAGCCGCATGGTTCCCTCTTGTGGACGCCGCGAGATTCCCCGCGCGGTAACCTGTGAGAATGTGCAGAACATCCCCGTTATCGCCGGCTTCAGATTGCGCGAGCGACCCGGCAACGAAGAGGTTCCGCGCCATCACCGAGCCGGTCGAGGTGAGCGGCCGCAATTGCGGATCGCGGCCAGCAAATTCCACGCCTAGAAAATTGGCAGTGCGCCGGCCGGTTGCCAGCACTGCGCTTTCGCAGTGCAGGTTCATCGAATGGCCCGGACTCGCAACCCGAAGCCCCGTGCACAAGCCATCGTGTATCTCCATCTTCTCAACGGGAAATCCCTGAAAGAGCTCCACGCCGATTTGATGAAGGTAACTCTCCAGGCGATGAAAGACGCGCAGGCCGGGAATGGATGGAGGCAAAGTGGGAATCTCGCCCACCGGGCAACCGAGTTCGCGTTCAAATTGAGCCATCTGCTCGGCGGATGAATCCAACCCCAACATGCCGGGCGCCAGGATGCGCGCAAATCCGGATGCCGCCGCCCGCAAGGCGACGATGAGTTCCGCGCGGAATCCCGGATCGCGATCGAAGCACTGCGCGATGCGCAAGGTGGTCACGGGAATTCCCATCTCGCGCGAAAAAGAGATCTGCCGCGCCGTGTAAGTGCAGCCTGAACTCATCCTGCGCGCCCGCTCGGTGAGCCGTTGGGCCATGAAGTTTTCATCGAAGCCGGACAGTCCTTGTACGCCGGCAATCGCGGTCGGAACTCCATCGCGAGGCTCGGCATTCCATAGCGGAAGAGGCGCGAGCGCCACGCTCTGGAAGTCGCCAAGAACGGTCGGCAGAGAACGCGCGGTGGAGATATCTCCCGCGAACGGGCAGCCTGCAAGGCGCGCCATCTCGCAAAAGAACGCGATTGCCTCTCTCAGTCCGGGCTCTGCGGATGCTCGCAGACTCGCCTGCGCCCTCAGCCATCCGGGCCCGGAGACAAACGATCCCGGCCCGGTTGCAACCAGCGCGACTTTCAGGTTCCGATGAGCGGCCGCGCCAGCCGCGGTAAGGCCGGAGATTCCAGCGCCGACAACAATAACATCGTAGCGATCAGTTCCCATCTTGCTCGCCTGAATCCGCGCAGAACGGCCGGTCCGCGCCGTAGAGAGCGTGGTTGAGGTCCAGTTGTTCCACCTGCTTGCCCTGGTGAATGAAGGACTGTCCCTTCGCGCGCTCGTGAAGATAGGCAGAGAATTCGGTGGCGGCTTCTGAAGCCGTCCAGCGATGAGTCTGGAAGCCGGCAAGCATCGCTTTGTATCCGCAGAATGTTCCCTGGCAAGGTCCGAAGCCGAGGCGCGTTCGCCGTCCAACGTCGCCAATGGTGTAAGTTGGGACAGGAGTGGAGTCGCCTAGAACATATTCCAATTCGCCGCGAGTCACAAGTTCGCATTCGCAGACTAACTCGGCCAGTTCGGGCCGCGCTTCGATGGCCTGGAGCACTCGAGCAGTTTCAGGGCCCAGGCGGCGTTCCATCTTTTCCGCAACCGAGTGCGGCAATAAATGAATTGCGCGATAGTGCGTCTTGCGATCAATGGCCGGCCGCAAGGGCGCCTTGTCGGTGGTACATTCCACATCGACCCCGAGTTTCTGCGCTACGCAGTCGCACACCGCGGCGGCCATCAGGCGATAGGTGGTGAGCTTGCCGCCGGCAATCGAAACAAAGCCGCCCACTCCGTCCCGTGTCTCGTGATCGAGTAGCGCAAAGCCGCGGCTGATTTCGCGGCCTTTCCTGGCCTCCGCGGCTTTGGGCACATACAACGGCCGAACACCGCAGAAGACGCGCAGGAGGCGCGCGTTCACGAGTCCGGGAATCATCTCATCGCCCAGGCGCAGCAGATGATCGACCTCCTCGGTAGAAGCGGTCAATCCCTCCGGACTGGGCACGCGAATCGAAGAGGTGCCCAGGATGCACACCGGGCCGGCGGGCACCAGAATATCGGCATCGCTGGACTTGCGGCAGCGGTTGATGACGCGGCGATTCAACCGGTGATTGAGCACCAGCAACGTGCCCTTGTCGCAGCGAATGGGCACTTCGACGCCGGCCAGGGCGGCGATGCTCTGCGCCCAGCCTCCCGCGGCGTTGATCACCACCTCGCAGCGGATCTCGTCTTCCTCGCCGCTGCGCGTGTTGCGATAGCGAACTCCGCGCACGCGCCCGTTGGCGGTGTGAATGGCGGTTGCCTCGCTGTAGGTTTGGAATCGTCCGCCGCGCGCAACCGCAGCCTCAAGATTTGCCAGCACCAGCCGGAAGACATCGACGTGAGCATCCGGGCACGTGAATGCGCCAAGGATGTCCGTTGTCAGGTTCGGCTCCAGCTCGCGCGCTGCTTCCGCGCTCAGGCGATGGCTGCGAATGCCGGCCTCCTCGGCGGCGCGCCACCATTGATCAAAGAAAGCCGGATCATCCTGAGCACACTCGACAAAGAGCCCCCCGGCGTCATCCACGCAATGAGGCGCAATGGCTTTGATGATGCGATTTTCCGCAACACACTCGCGAGCTGTATCAGGATCCTTGACGGCGTAACGGCCGCCGGAATGAAGCAGGCCGTGGCAGCGTCCGGTGGCTCCATTGGCGATGTCTCCCTGCTCCAGTAGCATGGCGGAGATGCCGCGCAAACTCAAGTCCCAAAGAATGCCGGCCCCCGTCGCTCCTCCACCGATAATGACGACCTGCGCCGGCTCCATGCCCTGCCTCTTAAGTTGACCGCGAACACGCCGCATCGCGAAACACGCAGCGGCGCGAGAGTGTCTTTGCGCCGCAGGCACGAATGCCTGGACGCCGTCTGATATAGGTCTGCGGGAGAAAACAGGAGTGAGGCCAGCGACGCACCACGCAGTGCATGGAGACTCGTGCCTGGAGATCTGGATGCGCTTCAGAAAGGAAGGAGTCTATACCTTGAGAGAAATTCCGGAAGACCAGAGCAAGGATCGGACCGCAGCCATTATGAACGCAAAACCAGATGCCTATGCAGCACTTGGTCCTGACTTCTTCAGCAGCATCCAATTACCCGCTCGTGCTGTCTCAGGCACTCTTCACGAAACGGCGTAGGACTATTTAACAACGTAGTGTCTCTCAATCAACAAGTTCTGTCAAGCCGCCGCGTCACATCTTCAGGCGCAAATTCGAGGTCTGTGGCAAGAGCCGGAGCGAACGCCTATTCCACGGTCGAAAACCTGTCCGTGTGGACCCTGGGCTGCGGATCGCGCGCGAGCATTTCGATTGGCGGCATTATGCCTTGCTTATATTGCTGGGCGGCGCATATACTTAGTTTTTTGACGGCAATAACTGGCAGAAGCCATCCTCAAGGACATGGATATTTGCGCATCCAGAAGGCGCTATTTCATCGTCCCAATGTCCTGAAGGAGAACGGAAAACATCATGCAGGAACTGTTGACACCGCTACGAATGTTTTTCCGCGAAACTCCCATCATTCCCTCCGTGCGCCACGTTGAACACTTGGATCAGGCTATTGCCGCGCACGGCAAGATCATCTACCTGCTGACCGGCGATCTGGAAAATTGCCCGGCGATGATCCACAAGATTCTTGCCGCGGACAAACTCCCCATTGTCAATCTCGACCTGCTCAATGGCTTCTCGCGCGACAAATTTGCCGTGAACTACCTGAAACACTGTGGCGCGCGCGGAATCATATCCACGCATCTGGACCCATTGCGGCATGCGCATACGATCGATCTTTATGCGATCCAGCGAACCTTTTTACTGGATAGTGGCGCCAAAAATACCATCATAAATCAGTTGAAGAATACGCCTGTGGATGCGCTCGAAGTCCTGCCTGCACCGGTTGCTCCCAAGCTGCTGGATAGCGTGCGAGCTATCTCTCCGGATATTCCGGTTGTGGGCGGCGGGCTGATCTGGACCCTGAAGGAGGCCGAAGACCTGCTGTCGCAGGGCCTCGACGCGGTCTCCATCAGCAATCCGCAGATGTGGATTAGTTAGAATCCTGGCCGCTCGCGGGGCCTGATTGCATCGCCTGAAAGCCAAAGCCTCATAAGCCTCGCATGGATGCGGAGATATGACTAACTTCCTGCAGGCCGGCGAGATATCTTTGGCGGTTCAATCTCCTCCGCCCTGCTTGGTGAGAGCTTCCACATCCACGAGAGCAGCACAATCCCCATGAAAGCCGATGCCACGATCGCATAAAGAGCGGCATTCCAGCCATACAGGGGAACCAACGCACCTATTCCCTTGCTTTCTACCACACGTCCCAGGTAGCCAAACAGCCCGATAAATCCGGCCGCCGTTCCAACCGCTTTCTTTGAGGTGTAATCCAGCGCGCTAACCACCAGCAACAGAATGGCCGGATAAACAAAGAATCCTATAACGCCAAACAAAACCATATCTATCCATAACTTATTGTCGGGACTAAATATGATTCCGAGATAGGCAAGGAAAACAGGAATCATGCAGAACACGCTAATCATCCCGCGGCGTCCACCCAGCTTATCGGACAACCAGCCCATCAGAATGGTGCTGAAGATGGCGGAAAACTCCAGCGCTGTCGTACTGACTCCTCCCTCGACTAGGCTGGCGTGCTTGACTTCCTGCAGATAGTACGGTCCCCAGTCGAGCATGCCATATCTGGTGATGTATACAAAAAAATTGGCGCCGGCGAAGAGCCAGATATATGGATTCTTCAGGATGTAGTTGACCAGCAAGTCACGTGTACCCAGCTCCTTCTCGCTGTCTGCGGTTTCGATAGCAGGGTAGTCGTTGCAATATTCCTCAATAGGCGGAAGCCCCTCTGACTGGGGTGTGTCCCGAAGTCTTACGATAAGATAAATCGCGCATAGAACGGCCAGAATGCCGGGCACATAAAATGCCGAGCGCCACCCCAGATGCTTGGTGATTATTGCGACAATGAAGCCTGTTGTGCCCCCTCCAACATTCTGGGCTACGTTCCAGAATGCAAACTTGGTTCCCCTCTCGCGGATGCTGTACCAGTGTCCCAGGGAGCGCCCGCAAGGCGCCCATCCCATGCTTTGAAACAGCCCGTTCAAGCCCCACAAGGCCATGTGAATCGGGTAACTGTGCACGGCGCCAAAAGCAAAATTACAAAAGGCAGTCAGCAACAATCCCATCGGCATGAAGTAACGCGGGTTGCTGCGGTCGGACCATGCGCCCATAAAGAATTTTCCGACGCCATAGGTAATGGCCGTGATGGCCAGCATATTCCCGATCTGCCCTTTACTGTAGTTAAGTGACTCTCCCATCTCTTTGGTGACAATGGGAAGATTGTTCCTGACGAGGTAGAATATGGCGTAACCAATAAAGGTAGATTCCATAATCTGCCAGCGCATTTTAGGATAAAGCCGCTTAATCTTCTCGCCGGGAAGTCTGTCGATATGCTGGGCCGGCCTGAGAAATGGAAAGTTCCAACTCATGAATAACCTCACAGCGTCTGTGATTCTTGTGATCGGATTATGAAGAATAGAATAGCGTCTGCGCCCATGCTATCCCGTACCAGTTCTTGCCGCCTCGCCTTCCCGGTAAACATAGCCTTGCGCAAGCTCGACAAAGCCGGCCAGATCCTTTGCCATCCACTCTTCGCTTCTTTGTAATTCCCTGGCCAGGAGGCTCGCAACCACAGGCGCGGCTTCAATGGCGGCGCGCGCATCCAAAAAAAGAGCGCGCGTGCGCCGGGCAAGAACATCCTCCACGGTTCGCGCCATTTCATATCGCGCCGACCACACGACCTCTCGCGCTCGGAAAGGAAGTCGCGGGTGGAGCAACCTATCCAGCGCGGGATTCTCGCGTGAAAGCGCGTCCAGCATAGGCAGATCCGATCCATACACACGCTCCCATACGGGCAGCGCGAAGGTGGACTCCTCAACCCATCCGTGCAACTTCAACTCCAGCGTGCGCGATGGCCGCTTGGGGAGTGAAGCAACCTCGCTGGCACGATCGACAGCATCCTGCCCCATGCGCCGATAGGTGGTCCACTTCCCTCCCGTAACCGTGACCAGGCCGGATGGCGAAACTAGAATCGTGTGGTCTCTGGATAACTGCGAGGTCTTGCCGCCGCCCTTGCGAACCAACGGCCGCAGGCCCGACCAGACGCTGAGTATCTCTGCGTCCTTCGGCGCGCGGCCAAAGTAGCGAGCAATATGGTCGAGCAGAAATTTCTTTTCCGAGTGGAGCGCGCGCGGTTCCGCAGGCGCGCTATCAACGGGCACATCCGTGGTCCCTACGATGGTGGCGCCGCACCAGGGGATGGCAAAGAGCACGCGGCCATCAGCTGTCTTGGGAATCATGAGCGCGGTGTCTCCCGCCAGGAATGAATGAGGCAGGACGAAATGCGTTCCCTGGCTCAAGGCAAGAAGGGAGGCGCGCGCCTCGCCATTCATGGCGAGAATTTCTTCAGCGCCGACTCCGCAGGCGTTGATCAGCACCTTTGCCTGCAAGTCAAAGACCGAGCCGTCTTCCCGGTCTCGCGCCTGGATGCCGATTGTCTTGCCGTCTCGGCGCAGAAGGCCAACTGCATCTACATAATTGATTGCAGTGCCGCCCAGATCCTGAAAGGTGCGCAACAGCGAGATAGCATAGCGGGCATCGTCAAACTGCCCATCGTGATAAAGGATGCCGCCGCGAAGGCCTTCCGGCATAACTCCCGGTAATCGTTCCAAAGTGTTCTTTCGGGAGAGAAACTCCGATCGTCCAAGCGATAGGCGACCCGAGAGGAGCTCATAAACCTTGAGGCCGAAACCATAGTACGGAAGCGAGAGATAACTGTAGGCCGGAACAACGAAAGATAAGTCGTGGACCAGGTGCGGCGCGTTCCGCAACATATGGCCGCGCTCCCGCAGAGCATCCACAACCAACGTCAGGTTAAGCTGTTCAAGGTAGCGAACGCCACCATGTACCAGCTTTGTGCTGCGGCTGGAGGTCCCCTTGGCGAAGTCGAATCGTTCGACCAGCAGGGTTCGATAGCCGCGAGAGGCCGCTTCAACCGCTGCGCCCAGACCGCTGGCGCCGCCGCCGATCACCAGCATATCCCATGGCTCGGTTTGCTGGCCCAGTTGATGCAGAATCTCCGCTCTCATGGTCACACCTGTAACTCCCCGCTTGCTTGCCAGCATCGATAAATCTCAGGAAGATAATGCCTTTCCGGCCAAATTTCTCCTCTGCACGCCATTTTGGGCATGCTTGCGTGGTCTGAATCGTTGTGCATACAATTCGTGGCTGAACAGCCCAGGCCGCCCTGATGGCGAAGGAACTGAATTAGGGCCTGTTAACACTACTCAGGTGGATGGCGTTGCGCGCGAAAACCCGGTCAGACGAAGCCGAGCCCGAAGGCTGTGGCGGGTCCACCGTCGAGGGCGAGAATGAAGTATGGCCGGGTTTTCGCCGCAACCCGAAGGGACGGGTCCAATTTCCCCGATTTCGTTGTCGCTCGTCGTTTCAGTAACTGGCTACAGTGCACTCCTCGCTCCTAGAACTCGTGAAAATTGGCTCCCGTCGCCGCCGCCTGAGTAGTGTTAACAGGCCCTAGGCACGATAAAGGGGCAGCCCACATTCCGGGCTGCCCCTATGTCGTTCAGCATACCTCTTTTCGGTGCTTGAAGGTCGTAACAGTTTTAACGGCCCGGTGGAGGATCCATCGGTGGCTGAGCCGCCGCCTCGCCCTTGTCCTGCTGTTCCGCGTCTTTAATCAGGCTTTTATAGTGGCGTACGTCGTAGCCCTGCACCCAGAAGATCACATCTTCGGAGATATTGGTCGCA
>JBAVYF010000115.1:0-3295 GCA_049698655.1 Occallatibacter sp.
AGCCAAAACCACCACCCCAACCACTGATCAAGGAGCCGACCATGTCCGAATCGAAGCAGCAGTTTGCCACCCTCGCCGTCCACGCCGGCCAATCGCCCGACCCGGTGACGGGCGCAAGGGCCGTGCCCATCTACCAGACCACCTCCTATCTCTTTCAGGACGCGGACCACGCCGGAAGGCTCTTTGCGCTTAAAGAGTTCGGCAACATCTATACCCGCATCATGAACCCCACGACGGACGTCTTTGAGAAGCGCGTTGCGGCTTTGGAAGGCGGCGTGGCGGGGCTGGCCACGGCCTCAGGCCAGGCAGCTGAGACGCTCACCCTGACCACCCTGGCCTCGGCGGGAGAAGAGATCGTCTCCACCACCTCGCTCTACGGCGGCACCTACAACCTCTTCCACTACACATTTCCGCGGCTGGGGATCAAGGTGCGGTTTGTGGACGCGGACGACTTCGACGGGCTGCGCGCGGCCATCAACGACAAGACCCGAGCTATTTACACCGAAACGCTGGGCAACCCCAAGCTGGATGTGGTGGACATCGAGAGGATCGCCGCCATCGCCCACGAGCACAAGCTGCCTCTGGTCATTGACAATACCTCGGCCTCGCCGGCGCTGGTGCGGCCCATCGAGTGGGGCGCGGACATCGTAGTCAACTCCGCCACCAAGTTTCTGGGCGGCCACGGCACCACCATTGGCGGCGTGATCGTGGATGCGGGCAAGTTCGACTGGGCGGCTTCGGGGCGATTCAAGGACTTCGCCGCGCCGGACCCCTCGTATCACGGCCTTTCCTACACCGAGGCCTTTGGTCCTCTGGCGTTCATCCTCAAGGCGCGCGTGCAGGGATTGCGCGACACCGGCGCGGCTCTCTCGCCCTTCAACGCCTTCCTGCTGCTGCAGGGCATCGAAACGCTGCACCTGCGGCTGGAACGCCACTCCCAGAACGCCCTGGCTGTGGCCCGGCACCTGGAGCGGCATCCCGGCGTAGCCTGGGTCAACTACCCCGGCTTGGAGTCCAGCCCCTACTTCAAGAGAGCGAAAAAATATCTGCCCACCGGCCAAGGCGCGCTGATCACGTTCGGCATCAAGGGAGGGTATGAGGCAGGAAAGAGGCTGATCGACGGACTGGAACTGTTCTCGCTGGTGGCCAACATCGGCGACGCCAAGTCGTTGGTCATCCACCCGGCCTCGACGACACACGCGCAGCTTTCGACCGAGGAGCAGGCGACCACGGGCGTCACTCCCGAACTGGTCCGGCTGTCGGTCGGCATCGAGGATATTCGCGACATCCTGGCCGACCTCGACCAGGCCATCGAGGTTGCCAACGGTCACGCGTTTACAGGCGCAACAGAAACCGCGGAGCTAGCAGCACAATGAGTATCCTGACTGAACCACACGCCGGGACCGGAATCGCGCCGACAGGAACAGGCATTCCGTCGCCCACCTACGAAGGCGACTTTGTGCTCGACGAGCATTTGTTGCTGGAGTGCGGCCGCGCGTTGGCCGGCCTGAACCTGCACTATGCAGTGTATGGCCGGCTGAACGCGGCCAGGGACAACGCCGTGCTGG
Source organism: Occallatibacter sp. (assembly GCA_049698655.1). Taxonomy (GTDB): domain Bacteria; phylum Acidobacteriota; class Terriglobia; order Terriglobales; family Acidobacteriaceae; genus Telmatobacter. The sequence goes on from JBAVYF010000115.1 coordinate 1,569, forward strand.
TCTGCCATGCGCTTTCCGGCTCGGCGCTGGTGGGTTCCTGGTGGCCGGAGATCTTTGCCCCCGGCGGGGTTTTGTCCTTGGATCACGACTTTGTGATCTGCATCAACATGTTGGGGTCCTGCTACGGCTCGACCGGCCCTGGGTCGGTGGACCCCGAAACAGGCAACCTCTATGGCCCGGACTTTCCGCTGATTTCGATCCGCGACAACGTCCGTGCGCAGGCCAGGCTTCTGGACTCGCTGGGCATTCGCCGGCTGCGGCTGGTTCTGGGTGGCTCCATCGGCGGCATGCAGGCCCTGGATTGGACCATCCACGACCCCGGCCGGGTGGAGTGCGCGGCCGTCATCGGCGTTGCGCCGCTTTCAGCCATGGGGCTGGCTCTCAACCACTTGCAGCGCCAGGCCATCGAGCACGACCCGGACTGGGCGGGCGGTTACTACCTGCCCCAGCGCCCTCCGAGGCAGGGACTGTCGCTGGCCCGCCAGATCGCCATGCTCAGCTACAAGTCAGCGGAGCTGTTCAACGAGCGTTTTGGCCGCAATCCGAACCGCAACGGGGAGGACCCGTGGGGGTTGGACAACCAGGGCGGCGGCCTGATCGGCGGGCGCTTCGATATCGCCGGCTACCTGGACCACCAGGGAGAGCGGTTCAACGACCGCTTTGACGCCAATTCCTACCTGGCCATTCTGCGCACCATGGACACCTGGGACCCGCTGCACGGGTATTCTTCGCCGGAGGAGGCTTTTAGCCGGATACGCGCCCGCCTTTGCTTTGTCGGCATCAGTTCCGATTGGCTCTTTCCCGCCCGGGCGGTAAGCGACTTTGCCAATACGATTCGCGAGGCTGGCGTTCACGCCGATTACCGTGAGATGGCCAGCAATCACGGCCATGACGCCTTCCTGGCCGAACAGGCAGAACTGGTGCGGCTGCTGCAATGAAGCCGGGAACAGTTCTTCCCGATCAGGGTGCCTGTCCGGCATAAACAGAGAACAACCGGCAAGCCGGGGTAGGGCAGGGGCGGCTATCCACAACGCTCTATTGCCGGGGCTTCGCTGGTCGACCGGCACGGTCTTGACAGGGGAATAATTGCCTTCCCGCCCAACTCCGCTTGTCATTAGGGGCAGGGCTTTCTATAATCCATCCAAGACCGTATTGGAATCCGGGGTGGTATGGTGTACCCGACCTCCCGGAGCTCAACCGCTCCAAAACGCGGTTTCGCATTCCGCGAGGGAGTGTTTGAGCATTGATCTCCATTTTTGCAATTCCCAGGAGCACTAAATGAAGAAGTTAGTCTTCGCATCTGTGATGGCATTGGCGAGCCTTAGCATTTATTGCGCGCCGATGCTGCGTGCCCAGGATTCGACAATCACCATCAAGGATCCGGCAGAGTACAACACCTACAACAACGCCATTGGACAGAGCGATCCCAAGGCCAAGGCTGCGGCCCTGGAGAGCTTTTTGAAGGCTTATCCGCTGAGCGTCGTCAAGGGCGCAGTTCTCGATGTGCTGATCGACACCTATCAAGGCCTGCAAGATGCCGACAATACGCTCAGCGCGGCCAGCCGCCTCCTCCAGGCGGACCCCAACAACATGAAGGCCACCTACTACTCGGTCCTTGTCAAGAAGAGCCAGTGCGGCAAAACCCAGGATAAGCAGACCTGCGACGATGCCGCGGCACTCGCCCACAAGGGTCTTCTTGCTCCCAAGCCGGCAGGCGTCTCCGACGG
>JBAVYF010000116.1:0-5998 GCA_049698655.1 Occallatibacter sp.
ATTCGGACCTGGCCGGCGAAAAAACTTCAAAAAATCGTGTTCTTGCGCACCGGAATGTTCCCGGGGGACACAAGAGGTGAACCTGCAAGTCCGCGTCAGTTGACGAACCGGCGCATGCGGACATTCATCGCCACGCCTAGCGCCAGGAACGTAAACAGCACCGAAGATCCGCCGTAACTCATTAACGGCAAAGGGATTCCGGTGACGGGCATAAACCCGATGACCATGCCCACATTGACCGCAATCTGGAAGGCCAACACAGCCACTACCCCCATGATAATCAGGGAGCCGGACAGGTCTGCGGCTGTTTGAGCGTTTTGAATCAAACGCATCAACATAAAAAAGTATAGCAGCAGGACGAAAATTGCGCCGACGAATCCGTGTTCCTCGCCGAAAGCGGCAAAGATGAAGTCCGCATGGGGAATGGGCAGGAAGTCACCCTGGGTCTGAGTCCCCTTTGCCATTCCCTTGCCCCACACGCCGCCGGAGCCGACCGCGATCAGCGACTGTTTGAGCTGATAGCCGGCGCCCTTGGGGTCGCTGTCGGGATTGATGAAGCTGGTCAGCCGGGCTTTCTGGTAAGGCTTGAGCACCTTGCCGCTGCTCCAGACGCCGGCGATCAGCACGGCTCCGCAAGCCAGCAGAATCAGCGACTGGCGGAGGTTGATGCCGCCCAGAAACAGGCCAATGGCCAGGATGGGCGTGTAGATGAGCGCGGTTCCCAGGTCAGGCTGGATCAACACCAGGAGCATGGGAACGCCCACCAGGAAGAAGGCCTTGAAGATCTCCGTCCATGTGAGCCGCCGCCCGCCCAGGTTGGCAAAGTAGCGGGCCACGGCCAGAATCAACACCAGCTTGACCCACTCGGAGGGCTGAAAGTGCATGGGGCCGACCTTGATCCAACGGCGCGCGTGCAGCACTGTGACCCCCACCAGCCTCACGGCCACCAAGGCCACCAGGCTGATGCCATAAGCCCAGGGAACCCAGTCCAGCAGGCGGTGGTAGTCGATCTTGGAGAAGATGAGCATGGCCGCCAATCCGCCGGCGATCCAAAGCATCTGTTTGGTGTGGGAGCCGGTGTACCTGGTGTGCAGCGTGGCCGAGTAGATTTCGAAGACCGAGACCGTGCAGAGCGCGAGCACCATGCCCAGCAGCGCCCAGTCGAAGTCGCGAAAGCTGAGGAAGCGTCGCATCAAGGCTGGCCCTCCTTGAAGCGCAAGGGGTAGGAGAGCAGCCAGGCCGGAAGAGGCAACTGGGTGCTGGCCACAGCCTTGGCTGAGGCGGGCGGAGCGATGGCCAGAGAGAAATGCCCGCCGTGCAGTTGGGCTGCCTGCGCGGTTCCTCTGGCGGCAACGCGGCTCTTCCTGCTGGCGGTTTCAGGTTCGGTCCAGACCGCGCCCATCTCGACCGGCTTGCCGTTCGCGCCCAGCGCCAGAGAGTTATTGTCATTCTTGCGCTGCTTGTTCACATAGACAGTGGCCACCTGAGCGGCGAGCCTGGCCGCGTTTGCGCCCCAGTCGCCGTGTTCCCAGAGAACCGCGACCACGAACTCCGGGTTTCTGCGGGGAATGACGCCGACAAACCAGCCGTTGGGCAGAAATTCCTTTCCGCCGCCCAGCCGCTTGATGGCCTCGTGGCTGGCGATCTGTGCGCTGCCGGTTTTGCCGGCAAAGTCCACGCCCTCCAGGTGTGAGGCCCCGGCCGTGCCGCCCATGGTGGGGTCGGTAGCCCCCGCCATGCCCTCGGTGATGATCATCCAGGTAGCCGGGTCGATGGGAATAGTGGCTTCGCCGGAGCCGGGGAAGCTGTCCTTGATCGCCTGCCGGAAATCAGCCGGAAGCTGATCGGGGTTCACCAGATGGGGCCGCACAAAGTGCCCATCCGAGGCGATGCCGCTGATCATGCGGGCCAACTGGATGGGCGTGACCGTGACCGCGCCCTGGCCGATGCCCACGGAGATGGTTTCTCCCGCAAACCATTTCTCGTGATAATTTTTCAGCTTCCACTGCTCGCTGGGCATGATTCCGGCGGCCTCGTTGGGCAGGTCGATGCCGGTGCGCTCGCCCAGCCCCACGCTTTTGCCGTAGCGGGCGATGGTGTCGATGCCCAGCTTGTTGGCCAGGGTGTAAAAAAAGGTGTCGCAGGACCAGGGGATGGCGTGTTCGATGTCCACCGTGCCGTGATGGCGGTCGCAGGCATAGAAGTGGCCGAAGAACGTGGCGCCGCCGGCGCAGAAGACGTGCATGTCTTGAGCCACGCCCTCCTGCAAACCGGCGAGCGACATGAGAATCTTGAAGGTCGATCCAGGGGCCAATTGCGCCTGGATGGCCTTGTTCATCAGCGGGTGGGCGGGATCGGTGATCAGCCGGTTCCAGTCGGCGCGGTTGATGCGCACGGCGAAGGCGTTAGGGTCGTAGCTGGGGTGGGAGACCACGGCCAGAATCTCGCCGTTGCGGGGGTCCATGGCGACCACTGCTCCTCCGCGGTCGCCCAAGGCGAGCTCGGCGGCGCGCTGGATGTCAATGTCGATGGTCAGCTTCAGGTCCTGGCCTGGGATGGCGTGCTGGGTTCTGAGGTAGCCCACCTCGCGGCCGTGGCTGTCCACGATCACATCGCGGGAGCCGTCCTGGCCGCGCAATAACTGGTCGTAGGTCTCCTCGACGCCCGCCTTTCCCACCACGTCGCCGGGGTTGTTGTAGACATAGCGCGGGTTGTTCAAATCCTCCTCGCTCACTTCGCCCACGTATCCGATCAGATGAGCGGCAAAGCCGTCGCGCGGATAGAGCCGGCGCTCCTCGTCAATGGTCTCCAGCTCGGGCAGCTCGTTGCGGTGAGCCTCGATGAACGCCTGCTCGTCGGCGCTGATGTCCTTTTTGATGGGGATGGGCTGGTAGCCCGGCGCGGCCCTGAAGCGGCGCAAGATGGCGCGCAACTGCTCCACGTCCAGGTTCAACCCGCGCGCGATCAGCGGCAGGTCAGCGTCCACGTTGCGGTTCTGCTCGCGTACCAGGAGGCAGGAGACCGAAGGGTAGTTGTCCACGATCAGCCGGTTTTCGCGGTCGAAGAGCTTGCCCCGCCCAGCCATCACAGGCTCCTTGCGGATGCGGTTCTGCTCGGCAAGCTGGCGGAAGCTCTCCGCTCCCAGCACCTGCAGCCGCCACAGTCCCGCGGCCAGGGCCAGCATCATCAGCAGAATGCCGTATTGCACCACCGTCAGCTTGAGAGTGGAGAGCTTTTCGCCGCGCGTTGTGCCGCTGGGATACATCTGTCTGCGCCTTTGGTGTTCCCTATTCCCTAATCCCTATTCCCTGATCTGCATCCGATCCAGCAGCGGAAACAACAGCATGGCGATCAACGAGGTTCCCACCGCCTTCATCAATTCAATCAGCCAGTTCCACTCCAGGCTGAGTCCCAGCAGAATACGGAAGATGAAGACGTAAATCCCACTGCACAGAAGCGAAAGCAGAAAGATCAGCATCAGGCGGATGGTGGTATTGTCCACGTCTATGCGCACTCCGACCGACCCGGCCAGAAACCCGGCCACCGTCTTGGCAATGCCGTTGGCGCCGATGGCGTGATGGGTGAGCGCATCCTCGAAGAGGCCCATCCCCGCACCCATCAGCGTTCCCTGGATGGGGTCGCGACGCGCCAGGGCAAAATAGACCGTGACCACCAGCGGCAGGTCGAACCAGGAGTAGCCCCCGAGCAGGCGCGGGAGCCAGGCCTGAAGCACCAGCGCCGCCAACGGCGTCAACGCATAGACCAGCAACGGATAGCTGCGAATCCCCATGTCGCGGCGATGGTCGGCGCCAAGCACGTTCATGGCTATGGATTCCTCCCTGCATGGGCCGGTTGGGGATTGGCCTTCTGGCCGGACTGCGATTCTCGCTTAGGTTCAGGCTTTGGAACAGGCTTGTTTTCGTGGCCGGCAGGCGCGACAGTTCCCTCGTTCTGTGACGGCGCAGCCCCGGGCGTAAAGCGGTCTTGGTGCTGCGGGCGGAGCAGTTTGGGAGCTGGCGGCGCTGGCGGCGCAGCCTGATTTTGTCCGGGCAACGCCTTGACGTTCACCGGCCCCGAAGCCGGATTTGCCACGGGATTCGCCGCCGGCGCATTGGGATCGGTCAATCCCGGCAGCCGTTCCGCCATGATCTCGGAGGCCTTTTGCTGTTCCTTAATGGCCGCAGCTTCCGCGCCTTTCAGCATCTCGCTGGTGGCCATGTCCCGCTGCTGCTCAGCTGAGAAGCGCGGCTCGGTGGAGGTAATCACCAGCACCTCGTCGAGCCGTTCGAGATGGGCCGCCGGCCTGACGATCACGTCGATGAACGCGTCGCGTTCGGGGTCCGGCGTCACGCGCTCGACCACGCCCACCGGCAGCCCACGCGGGAAGACCAGGTCGCCCCCGGCGGTCAACACCTTTTCTCCCGGTTGAATGCGCTGGTCGGCCAGAATCCCCACAATCTGCGGCCGGCCGACAGCGTTACCGCGCAGAATGCCGCGAATCCGCGTCGTCTCCAGAATCACCCCTGCGCCACTGGTCTGGTCGTTGATGGCCAGCACCTGCGCGGAATGAGGAAAGACCTCGCGAACCTTGCCCACGATGCCGTCCGGGGTAATCACCGCCATGTCGCGGCCAAGCTTGTAGTCGGCGCCCTTGTCGATATAGAAGACCCGCGAAGAGTCGCTGCCGCTGGAACCGATGGCCTGCGCGGCCAGAGTTTTGTAGATGTATTTTTGCTGAAAGCCGGCGAGCGCTTGCAGCCGCTGGCCCTGGCGTGCGTCTTCCAGCAGAGATGCCTGCTCCAGACGGAGGCGGTCGATGGTCTTCTGCAAATCCTTATTCTGCTCGCGAACGCCACGCAGGGCGAGGTAGTCCTGCCATAGGCTCTCCGCGCCCAGCTTGGAGGCGTGGAATACCTGCTCCGGGGGCGTGACCACCGTATCGGCCCACAGCCGGATCAGCCGCACGCCCGCCGCGTCCTGCGGGTCGAGCGAGTTGCGCCCGCTGTCGGTGCGGCGCACCTGCACGGCCAGCCCGATGATCTGCGCCAGCAGGATGGCCAGCAGCACCAGGAGATTCCGATAGCGGGTGAAGAACGATTCCATGACAGTCAGTGGTCAGTGAACAGTGGTCAGTGAACAGATCGGTGCTGGGTCACAGTTAAAGTTGCCCGACGCCTAATTCGAGACCAAGAACGGTCCAAACGATTGGAACCGCCTTCAACCACTGTTCATTTCCCGCTGTCCATTGACCGCTGTACCCTGTTCAGTCGATCTTAATCTTGCGCAGCAGCTTGAAGTCGGAGAGCATTTTGCCCGTGCCCAGCACCACCGAGGCGAGCGGATCGTCGGCCACCGAAACCGGCAGCCCGGTCTCCTCGCGGATGCGCTTATCGAGGCTCTTGAGCAGCGCGCCCCCACCGGTCAGCACGATGCCGCGGTCGCTGATGTCAGCCGAGAGCTCAGGCGGCGTGCGCTCCAGAGCCACGCGAATGGCGTTCATGATGACCGCGATGCACTCGCCGAGAGCCTCGCGGATCTCGCTGTCGTCGATGGTGATGCTCTTTGGGACGCCCTCGATCAGGTTGCGTCCCTTGATCTCCATCGTGAGCGGCTTGTCCAGAGGAAAGGCCGAGCCGATCTCAATCTTGATGTGCTCGGCGGTCCGTTCGCCGATGAGCAGGTTGTACTTGCGCTTGAGGTAATTTGTGATCGCCTCGTCCATCTGGTTCCCTGCCATGCGCACCGAACGCGAGTAGACGATGCCGGAGAGCGAGATGACGGCGATGTCCGTGGTCCCGCCTCCGATGTCCACCACCATATTGCCGCCCGGCTCGGTGATCGGGAGTCCAGCGCCGATGGCCGCCACCATGGCCTGCTCGACGAGATACACCTCGCTGGCCTTGGCGCGATAGGCCGAATCCTCGACGGCGCGCTTTTCCACCTGCGTAATCTCCGAAGGCACGCCGATGACGATGCGCGGATGCACCAGCATCTTGCG
>JBAVYF010000117.1:0-3002 GCA_049698655.1 Occallatibacter sp.
TCTACACTACGGGCGCCAATAGCGCGGAGATTGCTGGCGCCAACTACGCCGCATACTACTATTCCGGGTCCGTCTCGGACACCTCGCAGATTACCGCCGCCCCCTCCAGCACAACCATCAGTTACGAAAAACTGGCGTGTGTAAGAGTATCGTCCGGGATACCTGGATATTGCCTGGGCTTCAGCGCGGCAACAAACGGGAATTACACCGCATGTTATGTAATGAAGAACTTCAGGTACCTGGGCTATGGAAGCTGCGGAACGGTTTCGGCAACCGTAAGCCACACTCTCAGGCTGGTCGCCTCGGGAACTTCCACCGTCACGTTGTCTATCTATCTCGACGGGGTTCTCAAGGGAACTGTCACGGATAGTTCCAGTCCGCTTACCGTGGCCGGGCCGGGATTTGGATTAATCGGAGATGGAACACCGGCCGACAGCGCCGTCACCGAATGGCAGGATTACAGCGGTAGTTCACCAGCGGACACTCCCATCTTCCATCCGGGAACCGGCACATCCACCCCGGCGCAAACCGTAATAATGAACCCCAGAATCCTGTCTGAGAGGGTTGAGTAACCCTCCGGCGGAATCCAACCGGCAAACAGCAACGGCCAACCCTCGGGCTGGCCGTTGTTGCTGTTGAACGCTTTCGGTTGATCAATTGTCGCGGCCAGGCCTGCCCAGGGAGATGACCTGCAGTTCAACCGGGGCAATCCCAGGCTTGATCATCGCCAGCTTCTCGGCTGCGCCATACGATAGATCGAGGATTCGCCCCTCGTAAAGGTAGCCGCGGTCGGTGATGCGGACCACGACCGAGCGCCCGTTATTGCGGTTCACCACCCGCACCACTGAGCCGAACGGCAGGGTTGGATGGCAGGCAGTCATCGCATACATGTCGAACAGTTCCCCACTGGCCGTCCGCCGGCCGTGGAACACGCCACCATACCAGGAGGCATAGCCGTGGAGCGCGTGGACGGTTGATGTTTCCCCAGGTTTTTGCGGCGCAAGCAAGGCAGGCGTCGCGCTCACTATCGGAACCGCCGGGGGCGCGGTTGTCGCCGGCCGGGGAAGCCGCGCATCCGCCTGTACCGTCCGCGTGGAAACTGCCAACAGCCCCGCGGCCAGCGCAACGGAGGAAGCTCCCGCTACCAGCCAAATCCGTAGCGAAGATTTCGAGTTCGCGTTGCTTGATTTTCGTCGTTTCACCATCTGCCTATTTTACCAATTCGACACTAGCGCATCCAACTGTTGTCAATAAAAGCACGAGGATATTCTGGCCGAAATTAGACGGTTTTCCCGGCTTTTTCCGTTAAGTCGTTCCCTCCCTATAACTTAAAATTGCACTAAAAATGGTGCAATTTTGTGCTTTTTTTTGTTAGTACTGGCCGATTCCGCGCCCTCGGGCCCCCAAAACCCTCCAAACCTCAGCCGCACCCGGCAACTCCTCCCGAAGCCTACAGGCGGTCGGCGCCGGTTTTGCAGATTATTTCTCTCATCCTGCTAGCGTGAAATTGACGTTATCTCAAACAAAAAGCAGGGGGAGAGATGAACTTTAGCGCCGCGGGAATGGAGTTGCTAAAGAAGTCCGAGGGGTTTCGCAATCGCGTCTATCTAGATCTGGCCGGTCTTCCGACCATCGGCTACGGCCACCGGCTGCTGCACCCCGATTCGTTTCCCAACGGAATCAATGAGCTACAAGCCGCCAACCTCCTGGCCTCGGATGTGCGCGACGCCGAGCAGGCCGTCCAGCGTCTGGTCAAGGTACCGTTGACCCAGGGCCAATTCGACGCACTGGTGGACTTCTGTTTCAACCTGGGAGCGGGACGGCTCGCCGCCTCCACTCTTCTCAAGTGCCTCAACGCCGGAAGGTACGACGATGCCGCCGGGCAGTTGCTGCGCTGGGACCACGCCGGCGGGGAGGAAGTCGCCGCCCTGAAGGCCCGCCGCGAGGCCGAGGCCGAACTTTGGCGCAACGCCCCATCGCGGCAACAGGCAGCCTAGACCCCCCCCTACCCCCCTATATTTATTTTCAAAACCTGGCAGATAATTATTCAGCAGACGGAAACCGGAGGGAGGCGGGGGTTTTAACCCCCGCATAAGGCCAATGAAATAAACGGCTTTAGCCGCGGTGGGACGCCCCAACGATCTCCGCCACTTCGAGCCGCTCGCCCGGTTTAAGGTAGCTCTTACGGCGAAACCAGTCTTCCATGGCCGCCTGAAGGCGATCGAGAGGCACACGCGCCCCGGCTTCCAGCACTCCGTCGGCCACAGGCAGTGTGTCGTCGAAGATCGGGTCGTTGGTGAAGTTGCGCATGGCAAAGTTGTCGATCCAGCCAATCGGGCACGGGTGCCTGATGCCGTTCACATCGATGCGCTGAATCGAGAACCTGCGGGCGAACATCCTTCCAATGTAATGGATGCGGGCTCGTGCGTGGCCCGCCCCGTCCCCGAATCCGAGCCCAGGCCGCCCGCTACTTCTCCCCCGCCACCTTCGCGCCCTTCCCCTGCTCGGCCTCCACGCGGAAGCGCTTGTAGTCGTAGTCTCGCTCGGTAGAGTGCTGTCGAAAACCTTTCACCAGCAGCACGCGGGCCTGCACGGTTCCGTCCACGCCGGTTGGAAGCCATATTTCGCCGTTTACCTGCGCCTGATCGAAATGAAAATTGGTACCTTTCTGAACATTCGCCACCAGTCCGCCGGCCACGTGAAAATTGTCGTTGAAAACTACATCCAGATGGGCGATCTGGCGATCTGCCTCATCGATCCATATTGTTCCCTGCAATTTTTTTGAGGCGTCCTCGGCCAGGCCATGGGTCTTCGCATCCTTCCGGCCCACGAAATCAAAGACAATCGTCGGCCGCCCGCGATAGTTCTCGCGCCGCTCATTGCGCACATCCATGATCTCCAGCAAGCGGCTGACGGTGACCACCTCGCCTTCCAGCGGCTTATCGGACGGCGTCTTTTCCGCCTTTTTCACCAGCTTGGTCACACGCCCGGTCTCTTTATCC
>JBAVYF010000118.1:0-2773 GCA_049698655.1 Occallatibacter sp.
TCCCCTGACTCGGGACGGTTCTCAATCAGGTGCAACAGATAGGTTGCTGTCAGAGACTTCCCCGATCCATATGGCGCTATGATGAAGAACGCCCGGTCCATCTCCTCTGCCATGATCGCTCGAATAAGAGCAACGCTCTTACTGGTGGGCCGAAAATGGGAGATTCGCTCCGGAGATTCCGCGTCGTAGCATATGTTGATTGATCGCAGGAACTGATCGGCTTGGAATAGGGTGCCAGAGTCTCTATGCGACATCGGACACCTCCTTGATGGACGCAAAGTAGTCTTCCACCCACTGGAGCGGAGGCTTCTGCTTGACACGAATCATGCGGTTGCCTGCATGGCCGACAATCGCGATCTCCCCATGTCTGCATCCTGCCTCGATCCTGAGGGCCGTCTCGAATAGAGACTCACTGTTCAGCGCGAAGGCGCGACCTGGGCCTCCAGGCGATTGTGCTGCATCATGAAGACTGATGTCAGTCATGGCGGTTCCTTTTGCAGCATCTTCAAACGTTGCGGCCAGTGAATAACCGAAGACCTGCGGGGGAATCGGTTTGACGCCTCGGTGGATTTGGTAGTACCCCGAGGTCTTGAAGTGAGTCATGAGACCGAGTTCTCTAAACGGGCAGTCACGTGCCTCCTCGGGATCGGTGTCATCGGCAGGAATAGGACGCGCGTAGCTGGCGAGAAGGCAGGCAATATCGCGGTCCAATGTCGTCATGCTGGGAACATTGGATGCCGTCATTTGTAAGAACTGGCGCAGGTTCTCAACGACGGTAGCGCGCTCAAATCGTTCCAGAGCAAAACGGTTGAAGAACCAGGCCCAGGTGTCAGCATAGGCAGGTTCGCGCACCATGTTGATGTGGAGAAACCACCAGGTTCCAGGTTCGGTGAAATAGGGGTCGTTTTTCATAACGCAACGCCCGACATCGGTCATCCTCAGCCGGCCTTTATGATCTGGATCGAGTTCGGCCAGTCGCGTAGCCTGGAGCCAGTGCCGGATGGACTTGGCCATATTCTTCCCGACGCCGAGGTAATCCGCCGCATGTTCATCGAAGAGCTTCTGCGGCTCAGTACTGAGCATGGAGAGTCCCTTATCGAGCCATCCATCACGGATGCTGAAAGTTTCATGGCCGGAAAAACGCATGCTATTTTTCCTCCGAGGCCGCGATGGGCCGGTTGCGATAAGTTAATCTGAAGTGACGTAACTGCTGACATACCGTGACAACGGCATTCACGGCAGCACGGACATCCTCCGGCGTGTTCAATTCAGAAAAGCTGAAGCGAATGCTGGCGTAAGCATCTGCCTCGGATAGCCCCATAGCGCGGAGCACATGTGAAGGCTCGGGCCTTTGCGCTTCGCATGCCGATCCCTGCGAACAGAAGAGTCCTTTACTGTCAAGTTGTGCAACCATAGCCTGCCCATCAACCCCTTCGAATAGAAGGTTGGTGGTGTTGCAGACTCTGTTCGCTTCCTTGCCGTTGATCCTCACGCATTGAATTCGTTCAAGAATCAGGCTCTCGAACTCGTCCCGCAGATCCTGAAGGTAACGCCATACTCCCGGCTGCCGCGATGCACGAACCTCAGCGGCTTTCCCCATGCCCGCTACGCCCAGCAGGTTCTCCGTGCCCGCTCGTATTCCGCGCTCCTGGCCGCCTCCATGAATGAGCGGTGCCAGCTTTGCGGATGGCCGAACATACACAGCGCCTGCGCCTGCGGGGCCATGCCATTTGTGAGCGGTAATCGTGAGGAAGTCCACGGGCATGTCTGCTATGTCAATCGCAAGCTTGCCGACTGCTTGAGCTGCGTCTGTGTGTAAAGGGACCTGCCGTGACCGGCAAATTTTGCCGATCTCTTCCACCGGCTGGATGACCCCGGTCTCATTATTGACCCACTGGACCGAGACGAGGGAGGTCTTTGCCGCAATGACCTTCTCGGCTGCCACGAGAGATACGACACCTGCGCGGTCGACGGGCAGATAGATGATTTCCACACCTCGTGCCGCCAGGTACTCACACGTTCGGAGAACCGATGCGTGCTCGATCGGGCTGGTTACAATCTGGCACCGTATGTCGCTTGAGGCCGCAACCGCCGAATGAAGAACTAGGTTATTCGACTCCGTACCGCTGCCCGTGAACACAATCGTATCCGGCAGCGCGCCAATCAGACGCGCTACCGCCATTCGGGACTCCGAAAGCAACATGCGCGCTGAGTCGCCTGCCGTGTGAGCGCTAGACGCGTTCGAGGCCCGCATCCCCACTACGCGCAGGATGGCCTCTCGTACCTCAGGCAGGAGTTCGGTCGTCGCGTTGTTGTCCAGATACATCGTCTGAGTTTCCATTGAATCTGATTAGCGTTGCGCGCCCGCTACGATACTCGACGGATGCACTTGTGTTCGGGGAGTAGATAGCGGGTGCCCCAAAGACTGGATGGGTTCGATTCTATTCACGTACAACCGAATCTGCTCTACCTCGTCGGGCGTGTAGAGGATGAGCCGTCCCCTGAACTTACTGCCTAAGGGAATTTGCTGCGCGCGTCTCAAGCGCCAAAGCGTCGTCCGTGACACTCTGAGCCGCTTTGACACATCTTCAAGCAGCGCATATTCGGTTCCATTGACGGCTATGGGCATGACTCTCTCTTCCGTACAACCGCAACCAGTGGGGGTAGATTATCAGGAACCCCCCAATATGTCAATACCTGTTTCTGGCCAGCCCACTGTAATTCATTTCGTTTCCTAATGTTTCACGCTGTTCCGGATCGAGCAGTTTACCCA
>JBAVYF010000119.1:0-11043 GCA_049698655.1 Occallatibacter sp.
CCTGATGACGCATATAGAGGCGACCCATGAGCTTGCCATTATCGGTTCCGCCGCCCCATAACGAGTCTGCCTCAACCCCAGAAAGCAGCTCCCGCACCCACCCCAACGCGCCCTCCTCAACTGCCCTTTTTTGCCTTCTTGCGCAGGACTCAGCCGCGGCTTACCGTTCTCCCTCCGGGGCAAGTCTTCTTCAAACCGGCCAAGAAGTCCCGGAAGCTCCTCGCCCGGCGAGCAGTTCACAGAATGAACCTGGGGTTCTGGAAAGCCATTCAAGGCAAGCTGCCACCTGCCCCCCCCAAAAAATACTCTTGACAACGTCATATTTTACTTGTTAAAAACACAATCGTTCGTTTTTTGAACGGACGGTCGTTTTCTATACCATGCCCAAGATTGCGAAACAACGCGCTGAACAGAACCGCGGCCAGATTGAGCAGGCGGCCCTTAGCCTGTTCACCCGCCAGGGATTTCACGGCACCAACATCCGCGACATCGCAGAGCTGGCACGGGTCTCCACGGGCGCCATTTACACTTATTTCCCCACCAAGGACGCGCTGTTTGAGAGCGTGGTGCACAGCTACGAGAAGCGTATCCGGGCATGGCGCACCAGCAAGATTGAGAACCTGGGACCGCCCTTCTCCAAGCGCAGCCTGGAACTGCTGGCGGCAGAGATCCGGTCGTTCGTTTATGAACACGCCGACTATTGGAAGCTGATGTACATCGACGTGGTGGAGTTCAATAACCGACATTTTGCGTCAAGTTTTCATAATGTGCCGGAGCAGTTCAAGTGGCGCATGGACGCGGAACTGGACGAGGTTTCAGCAAATCCCGCCTGGTGCGGCATCGATCCGAGCTTTGTTCTGGCGACGATTTACCTGCAGATTCTCACCTATTTCCTGGTCGAACGCCTGTTCGGCGGCAACCAGCACCTCGGAGTCTCGGAAGATACCGCAATCCGGAGGATCATCGACCTGGTGCTCAACGGCCTGTGGAGAAATAACCAGGGCGGACAATCCCCGCTGACCAGGCGCTTATCGAACAGGCGTAAACCAGCCCGTAGGGGTTCTTCCGGGAAGAAGCCGAAGCTGGACAAACTGGACAAAATGAACAAGTTGAACAAAATGAACAAAATGAACAAGCCGGACACAATGGCCGCCAGAAGCGCGGCCTCGAAAAAGAGATCGCGCGATTCAAAAAATTCAAAGAGGAGGTGACAGATGAGAAACCGACTGATAGGGGTATTGCTTGGTTGCCTGCTGGCGCTGACAGCGCAGATGGCGGCGCAGACGGCGACTTCGGGGCAGATTGCAGGCACGGTGCACGATCCGTCCGGCGCGGCGGTGGTGGGCGCCCGGATCGTGCTGACCGCGGCAACCGGACAGACGCGCGAGGCGCAGTCCAGCCGCGAGGGATACTATCGCTTCTCCGGCATCGAGCCGGGCGAATATACGCTTCAGGTGACCGCGCAGGGTTTTGCCGCGTACACCGCCAGCGGCATCCAGGTGGGTGTCACCGAGACCGCGGATATTTCTCCGCGGCTGCAAGTGGGCGGCGCGACCACCAATATCCAGGTGACGGCGGAGGCTCCGCTGGTGCAGACGGAGACCGCAACCACCGGGCGCGTGGTGGAAGAGCGGGAGGTGCATGAGCTGCCGCTGCCGACGCGCAATTATCAGCAGTTGCTTGGCCTCCAGCCGGGCACCAGCATACCGTTGGTCAACAACATTGCGCTGGGCCGGGGCGATGTGGACATCAACGTGAACGGTCAGCAGGCCACCAGCAACAATGTGCTGATCGACGGCATCCAGGTCAACTCCATCGGCACCAACTCGACGCCCAACATACCGGTGCCCTCGATCGATGCGGTAGATCAGTTCATTGTGCAGACCTCGCTCTACGACGCGACGCAGGGACGCAACACCGGCGGCAACGTGGCGCTGATCACCAAGTCCGGCACCAACAAGCTGCATGGCAGCGCCTTCGAGTTCTTCCGCAACGACGCGTTCAACGCCAACGACTACTTTCTCAAGCAGCAGGGACAGCCGCGGCCGGAGTTGAAGAAGAATCAGTACGGCGTAACGCTGGGCGGGCCGCTGGTCAAGGACAAGACCTTCTTCTTTCTCTCCTATCAGGGACAACGCGAGGCCAACGGCACGGACCCGATTTCGAGCATGGCGACCCTGAACATTCCCAGCGGTCTCACCAACGACCGGTCGACGGCCACGCTGACCACGTATGCGGCTACGCTGGGCACCCTCGCATATTACGGCGTTCCGGGAAATTATCCCTGGCCGCTTATCGATGGATGGCCGACCATCATCGACCCAACAGCTCTGGCATTGCTGCAAGCCAAGCTGCCCAACGGGCAATACGCGATTCCCAGCGCCGCGGCGGGGCAGTCGTGCTCCTCGACGCCCTATGCCATCTATTCCTTCACCGGCGCTCCAGCAACCTACTGCACGGTTCCCACTACGATCAGCACGCGTTCCACCTTTGACGAGAACCAGTTCAACGTGAATGCAGATCAGAATATAGGCAAAGCGGATCATTTCGCGGGCAAGTTCTTCTCCTCCAACTCGCCGGAGCACCAGGGAATCTTCAGCTTCCTGGGCGCGAATGCCAATGAGGCTCCCGGCTATGGCGGCGAGGTGAACTTCCGCTACCGCCTGCTCTCGTTGGATGAGACGCACGTCTTCAATTCATCACTGTTGAACGATGTGCGCTTTGGCTTCAGCCGCATCAAGGGTGTCTCGCTGCCTGACGAACCGTTCACCAACGCGCATTTCGGCATCTACAACTCGCTGGCCTCCAGCTTCCCGGGGATGGCCACAATCGGCGAGACGGGCAACTTCACCATCGGTCCGGCGCCGCTCTCTGACGAGAAGAGCGTGACGGGAAGCTTCATGCTCACCGATATGGTCACCTGGAATCATGGCCGCCACAGCTTGCGCATGGGCGCCGACGGGATGCGCCACCACGTGGACTTCAGGTTCAACGACTTTACGCGCGGCGAGGAACTGGTGAACGACTTCGGTTCATTCCTGGTGGGCGGCAACGATGCCGATGCGGCCCTGTTCGGCGCTCCCGGCAACATCATCGGCCTGCTGGGAAACGGCATCGAGGATCGCGGCATTCGCATGTGGGATAGCGACTTCTTTGTGCAGGAGGATTTCAAGGCCACCTCCCATCTGACGCTGAATGCCGGCATACGGCTGAATCACTTTGGCGGGCCAAGCGAAATTCGCAATCGCCTGGTAAACTTTTTGCCCGGCGTCTTTACCGCCAACAATCCCACCGGCTGCACCACCGCGACCACTTCCTGCACCGGCGCAAACGCAGGTTTTGTTATGAACCCCAATCCGCTCTACAACAACCAGTTTGCTCCGGACCCGCGCGTAGGTTTTTCCTGGCAGCCGCAACTGAGCCACAATCTCACCGTGCGCGGAGGTTTTGGCGTCTACCATGACCGCGTCTCCAGCCGCATTGCCAACCTGCAGATCTTCAACTACCCATACGACATTGTCGGCGTCGGTTTCGGCGATCTGGAAGCGCCCTTCCCGTATCTTGCCGGGTTGACCTTCCCGCTGGCCGCCACGGTGCCGTCGGCGATTCCGCTTTACTACTACGGCGGGCCATTGGCGGGGACATCAACGCCCATCAGCGGCTACTACGTCAATCCCAAATTCGCCTCGCCGTATGCCTATCAGTACAGCCTGGGCGTCCAGGTCGAGCCGGCGCACAACTGGCTGGCGGAAATCGGCTTTGTGGGCGTAAAGGGCGTCAAGCTGCTGGACGTGCTCACGCTGAATCAGTATCCCGGCGTGACGCCGTTTGGCGGGCAGTTTTCGACCAACAAGGCATTCAATGGCCTGGAGCTTGTGACCAACAGCGCCAGCAGCAACTACAACTCGCTGCAGGCCAGCCTGACCAAGCGGATGGACAAGCATCTTCAGATGGTGGCCTCTTACACCTTCGGCAAATCCACCGACGACTATTCCGGCTCGCCGGAAAACGAGTTGGCGGCACAGGCAGGCAACCAGGACAATCCGGCGAGCCAGCGCGGTCTCTCCGATTATGACCGCAAGCAGCGCCTGGTTCTGAGCGGGCTGCTTGAGGAGGGCAAGCTCTACAAGGGAGAGTCAAAGCTGGCAAAGGCCGCCGCGAACGACTGGCAGGCGGCCAGCATCATGACCTTCCAGACCGGCACGCCCTATTCGGTAATCTGCGTGATTGGATCGGCAGTGAACAGCCGCGCGGATTACAACACTGGGACCATCGCGCCGAAAACTTCCAAGCAAGTCTTCAACCCCAATGCGTACGCCTGCGATTATCCGGCCGACTACGTCGCGCCCTACGGCAATACGCCCAGGAACTTCCTGCGCGGGCCGGGACAAAAGAACGTCGATCTGAGCCTGTTCAAGAACTTCCCGGTGACGGATACCAGCGCGGTGCAGTTCCGGGCCGAGATCTTCAACATCGGCAACTGGGAAAACTTCAACAACCCCTACAACAATCTCGCGGTTATGAGCACGGTGGCTACCACTCCGGCGCTTTCGGCCTCGGGTCCGCGCGTGATTCAGTTTGCGTTGAAGTACAAGTTCTAACCTTTACGGCCCGGCCGCGCGCCGGGCCGCAATTCTTTGAGAAAGTCCGCATGAGTAAGCAAGGAGAGACCATGGCATTAATAAGCCTGCGCGGAAAACGTGTGCTTGTAACGGGAGCGGCGGCGGGAATCGGCAAGGCGACGGCGTTGCGCTTTGCCCGCGAGGGCGCCCGCGTGGCCGGCTGGGATGTGAAGGCCGAGGCGGGACCGGCCTGGGTAGCGGAGTTGTCCGCCCTGGGCTCGGAGGCCCGCTTTGCAGCGGTGGATGTAACCAACTCCGGCGCGGTGGAGAGCGGGGTGAGCGAAATCGTCGCGGCCTGGGGCGGAGTGGATGTGCTGGTGAACAATGCCGGCATCACCCGCGACGCTCAACTGGTGAAGGTGAAAGACGGCGAGCTGGCCGGCATGATGAGCGATGAGGCCTTCAACGCGGTCATCTCCGTCAATCTTCGCGGCGTATTCACCTGTACGCGGGCGGTGGTTCCGCATATGATTCGCGGCGGCGGCGGCGTGGTGCTGAACGCCTCTTCGGTGGTGGGTTTGTACGGGAACTTCGGCCAGACAAACTATGCTGCAACCAAGGCCGGCGTGATCTCGTTCACGCGCACCTGGGCGCGCGAACTGGGCAAGTTTAACATTCGCGTGAATGCGATTGCGCCCGGCTTCATCGCCACGGAGATGGTGCGGGCCATGCCGGAGAAGGTGCTGGAGGGAATGCGCGGCCACACGCCGCTGGGCAGGCTGGGAGAACCAGCCGACATCGCCAACGCCTATGCGTGGCTGGCGAGCGACGAGGCCGCATTCGTGCATGGCGCCGTGCTCTCGGTCGATGGCGGCATCGTGCTGGGGACGTAAAGACAGGGGAACAGGGAATAGCCACCCCATCGACGAAGACCTGTCGATGGGGACCCCGGCAGGGATTAGGGATTAGCGACTAGAGCTTCCAGCGTAGAAATCCGCGGATTCACAGGAGATACACAGATGCGATACGGAAACATTATTGGCACCGGAGCTTATCTTCCGGAGATTGAAATCACCAACGACATGCTACGCGAGCGGTTGGCGCATGAGCCCGGCTTCGTGGACAAGATGGAGGCCAGCACGGGAATTCGCAAGCGGTGGTACGCGCCGGAGGGCTGGTCTACTTCTGACCTGGCGTTGAAGGCCGCCGAAAAAGCGCTTGCCGATGCCGGACGCACGGCCGCCGATCTGGACCTGATCATTCTCGGTACCGATTCGCCCGATTACATTACGCCGGCAACCTCAGTGGTGCTACAGGACAAACTTGGCGCGCGAAAGGCGGGAACCTTCGATGTGGGTTGCGCCTGCGCCTCGTTTCCCACCGGGCTGGCGATTGCTTCGGGGCTGTTGGCGACAAACGGGAATCTGAAGACCATCCTCGTGGTGGGCGCCTACATGATGCACAAGCTGGCCGATCCGAATGAGAAGAGCATCTTCTTTTATGGCGATGGGGCCGGAGCCGCGATTCTGGAGGCATCGGATAAGCCGGGGTTTATTTCTTCGGCGTTTCAGGCCGATGGCTCGTACGCGAAGCACTGGGGCATCTACGCGGGCGGAACAGTAGAGCCGGCCAGCGAAGAATCCCTGCGGGAGGGACGCACCGTGGTGCGTTCGCTCAAGGGGTATCCTGCAGAGGTGAACGAAGAGGGCTGGCAAAAGCTGGTGCGCAGTGTGGCTGCCGCGGGCGGCTTCGAGGTGAGCGAGATCGACCACATTCTCTTCACACAGGTGCGCAGAAAGACGATTGAGCTTGTGGTGGAGGCGCTTGGGCTGCCGAAGGAACACAGCCACTGCATCATGGAAGAACAGGGATACACCGGATCGGCCTGCGTGGCCATGGCGCTGGATGAGGCGCGCAAGCTGGGAAAGATCGTGCCCGGCAGCCTGGTGGTGCTGGTAGGCTCGGGCGTGGGATACAACCAGGCAGCGGCGGCATTCCGATGGCAGATCTGAAATCTTACACAGTTGAATCGGCGGCCGGAGCGCAGCATTATCTTGCCGCGGGCTCCGGCACACCGCTGGTGATGTTGCATGGGCTGGGAGCGATTGCTGCCAGTTGGAATGCTGTCGCCACCGCATTTAGCGATGCGTATCGCGTGGTGATTCCGGACCTGGCGGGTCACGGAGCGAGCGAGCCGCTCAAGGGCGAGATCAACTTTGCATTGCAGATGGCCGGCCTGGAGGCGGTCATGCGCGCGGAGTGTTTGCAGCCCGCGATTCTGGTGGGGCACTCGCTGGGCGGGTGGCTCGGCTGCCTGCTGACGTTTAATCATCCTGAATCCGTTGCGCGCGTGGTGCTGGTGAACGGCCCGATTCTGCTGCCATGGCCGGAAGGGCTCTCAATGCAGCCGCGCGACCGCGCAGCGGCGGCAAAGCTATTCGGCGCTACGCGCTCGTCCACTAGCCCGCCTGCGCCGGATGCCATGTTGGACGCCTATATCGCTTATGCGAAGAGCGGACCGATCAGCCGCTTCCCGTTCGATATTGAAGCGTGGAAGCCCTACTTTCTTCATGACCGCTTGCATACATTTCCGCGCCCGGTTGATCTGATCTGGGGGATGGACGACAAGCTGGTGACCTTTGCCAATGCGGAGATCCTGCTGAAACAACTGCCTCGCGTGCGGGCCACGCGCCTGGAGGGTTGCGGGCACTTGCCGCACTTCGAAAGCCCGCAAGTGTTTATCGCGGCGCTGCGCGAAGTGCTCGGCCGGCCTGCCCCCGGAGATGATGCGCCATGATCTCCGGCGACATTCTCGCCGAGCGGGCGCGGCTCTCCCCGCGTGATGAGGCGCTGCTCACGGCAGCCGATGGCCGCCGCTTTACTTATGGCGATCTGGACCGCAGGGCAAGCGGCATGGCGCAGTTGGTGCGCACTCGGTTGGGCGTCGTCAAGGGCGACCGGGTTGGAATTCTTTCTGAAAATACCTGTACCTTTCTCGATGCGTTTTTTGCCGCGGGGCGCAGCGGCTTCATTCTTGTTCCGCTGAACACAAGAAGTACGCCGGCAGAACTGGCGCAGGTGGTGCGCGATTGCGGAATGAAGGCGCTTCTGCACAGTGAGCGGTTTGCGGCGGCTGCCGGAGAACTCTGCCGGTTGGCTCCGGTTGATTGCAGCATGAAACTCGATGGGGATGGATATGCCGAGATGGCGAAGGGATTTGAGCTTGTTGAGTGCGCGCCGGAAGAGATTTATCTGCTGCTTTACACCAGCGGCACCACGGGCAGGCCCAAAGGCGTGATGCTGCCGCACCGCATGATTGCATGGAATGGCTATAGCACAGCGGCTTCGTGGCAACTGAGCGCGGCAGACGTCACCAGCATCTGCACGCCGCTCTATCACGCAGGCGGGCTGGGAGTTTCGCTGCCGGCAATCTTTCTGCTGGGCGGCCGCATCATCTTGCACGACGGATTTGATGCGAGCGAGGTGTGGCGCCATGTGGAGCGCGAGCGCTGCACGTTTTTCTTTGCTGTGCCGACTATCTTTGAGATGCTCACGCGCGTGCCGGAGTGGAAGACGGCGGATTTGAGCAGCCTGCGCTGGTGCATCAGCGGCGGCGCGCCCCTACCCGCGCCGCTGGCCGCGCTTTATCGCGAGCGGGGACTGGTGATGAAACAGGGCTACGGACTCACCGAGGCGGGCGTGAACTGCTTTGCGATGAGCCCGGAAGAGGCTGAGCGCAAGGCCGGCTCCATCGGCAGGCCGATGCTGTTTACCGAAGCCAAGCTAGCGCGCGTGGAACAGACAGGCACAGCGGATGGGGTGGGCGAGTTGTGCCTGCGCGGGCCGCACGTCGCCAAAGGCTACTGGAATCAGCCCGAAGCCACGGCGGCGGTCTTCGATGCCGAGGGCTGGCTGCACACCGGCGATCTGGCCCGGGTGGATGAAGAGGGTTTCTACTCGATTGCCGGCCGCCTCAAGGAGATGTTGATCTCCGGCGGCGTCAACATCTATCCGGCGGAGCTTGAGGCCGCACTGCTCGATCATCCAGCGATCTCCGCCGCGGCCGTGGTCGCCATGGCCGACCCGCAATGGGGCGAGGTTCCCGCGGCCTTCGTGGTGGCGCGCGCGCCAATAACGGCAGAAGAAATCACAACCTTTCTCGCCGCGCGGCTGGCTCGCTACAAGCTGCCCAAACGGATTGAGTTTCTGGCCGATTTGCCGCGCACCTCGTCCGGCAAAATCGCCAAAAGAGAACTGCTCGACAAGATATCTCGCTCAAACTGAGTTTGACGCTCATAGACGATCTTCCCGTCCGATTTTGTACTCCACTCCCTACGCCATACAATGCTTATAAGGCTTGGAGAATCGGGAGTGGGCTCTTGATAGGCTGTAACTGTCCTGTGATTTCTCCGCGATCGAGCCCAAACGACTGCCACCCGCAGCAATATCCGCTACACTCTCGCGGACAGCAGCCGTAAGTTGTTGAAGGGCCTGTAGCTCAACGGTTAGAGCAGGGGACTCATAATCCCTTGGTTCGGGGTTCGAATCCCTGCAGGCCCACCAAATACACCGCAACTTGCCCCGGCCTGCTCCCACACATCACAGCCGTTTGACCTGGGCGCTTCGCTGTTGATCCCTATGCTTATTCCCTGCGCTCTTGTATCCTTCTGCCATGAAAACTCTGTTTCGCACGCTTCTCTACCTCGCGCTCATCGTCTGGCTGGGAGCCGAGATATTCTTTCCCGTCGTGGCCGCCATCACCTTTGAAACACTGCGGCCTGATACCCACACGGCTGGGACGATCGTCGGCAGCTTGCTGCGCATTCTGCACGGCATGGGACTGGTTTCGGAGATGGTGGCTCTGGCTCTGCTGGCGCTGGCTCCGGCCTGGAGCATCTACAAGCCGCGCGCGGTGCTGGCGCCCATGGGCCTGTTGATGCTGGCGATCGGCTTCACCGTTTACTCGCAGTTCGGCATCATTCCGGCGATGGAGAGGGACCGCATCAATGTTGGCGGAGCCATCGACGCCGCGGATTCTGCCAATCCCAGCCGCATCGACTTCAACAAGCTGCACAACCGCAGCGAGCAGGTGGAAGGGGCCATCCTTCTGCTGGGACTGGCGACGGTGGTTTTCGTGGCGAAAGCGGAGAACTACAGGGACTAAGGGTCTAGTTACCCGGTTTGGGTTCATGGATTCCCACCCATTTCGCACAAAACGCGAAATGGATGGGGCACGGTGCTTTTTTTTGTTGCGACAGATTTTTCTGTTCCCTCACTCCCTCAGTCCCTTAGTCCCTTAGTCACTTAGTCACTTAGTCCCTGACCCCTGCTCCTGTATCATCGAAGAGGCGCTCGCGCGTGAATCTCCGCCTACGCCCCGTGGAAAAACCATGAAGACTGGCATTATCGGCCTGCCGCAGGTGGGCAAGACATCTCTGTTCAAGATTCTGACCAAGGCCAGGCTAGAGGAACGCGGCCATTCGCGCCAGGAGCATATCGGCGTGGCGCGCGTGCCTGATGAGCGGCTGGACAAGCTGTCGGCGCTCTACTCGCCCAAGAAAACCACCTACGCCTCTGTCGAATTTGTAGACGTGGCGGCCATCGGGCAGGAGGCGCTGAAGGAGACCGCGTTCCTCGCCAGCCTGCGACAGGTGGACGCGCTGATTCATGTGCTGCGGGCCTTTGAGGATGACGCGATTCCTCATGTCGGCCCCATCGACCCTCTGCGCGACATCAAGAACGTCGAGTTCGACCTGATGATCAGCGACCTGACCCAGGTTGAGAAGCGGCTGGAGCGCGTGGAGAAGGATCTGAAGAAGATGCGCACCAGCGATCTGGAGCGGGAACACGCCCTGCTGCTGCGGTCGAAAGAGGCTCTGGAGAAGGAGCAGCCGCTGCGCGAGCTGGAGATGACGCCGGAGGAGAAAAAGCTCATCCGGGGCTTCATGTTCCTCTCGCAAAAGCCGATCCTCTACGCCGTGAACATCGGCGAGAGCGCCACGCTGGGCGACGACCTGGAAGCGGCGGTGAGCCGCTTCAAGCTGGAAGAGGTTGCGCACCGGCTGAATGCGGGCGCTACGGCCATCTGCGGCAAGGTAGAGGCCGAGCTGGCGGAGATGGACGACGAAGAGGCGGCGGAGTTTTTGGGGAGCTACGGGCTGCGCGAGAGCGGGCTGGTCCGGCTGATTCGCAAGAGCTACGAGCTGCTGGGGCTGATCAGCTTTTTCACCGCCGGCGAGGATGAGTGCCGTGCCTGGACGATTCCGGTAGGCTCCAAAGCGCCGCAGGGAGCCGGAGCGATTCACTCCGACCTGGAACACCATTTCATTCGCGCCGAGACCATTCGCTGGGACAACCTGCTGGCCGCCGGCTCCGAAGCCGTGGCGCGGACCAGGGGCACGCTGCGCCTGGAAGGCAAGGAGTACGTGGTGCAGGATGGCGACGTGATGCACATCCGGCACAGCGGGTAAGGGCAAATGCT
>JBAVYF010000120.1:0-3328 GCA_049698655.1 Occallatibacter sp.
CCTGAACGACGAAGGCGACACCTGGGAGATTGTCTCCGATCCAGCCGACCACGAGGCTGTCGCCACGGCCGTCAAGGCTGCCGGCATCCCCACGGTGATGTGCGAGGTGACCATGGTTGCCTCTACCTACACCAAGCTGGAAGGAAAAGAGGCGAGCCAGATGATTCGTCTGCTTGAGGTTTTGGAAGACTGCGACGACACGCAGAACGTCTATTCGAACTTCGACATGGACGCCGCTCAAATGGAAGCGACGGCCGGTTAGCCGAACGCCAGAAGGCGTTTGCTGGGCCGCCCGGTTGTGGCGGCCTTTTTATGGAGATTCAGAAGTTCTCATTCAGGGAGGGAAGAACATTGACTCGAATCGCAAAGTTTTTCGTCATTGTCTTGATGGCGAAGTCCCTTATGGCAGGAACAAGCATCGCCGCCGCCCAAACTTTGGATGGCGCCACAACCGCTGCCGGATCTGCAGCAGCCAACCCTGTCGCCCAGGTTCGCGATGCCAAGAGCTGGGAGTACGGCCCCTTCGTCAACGGAGGCTTCGGCGTCGGCGACCGTTCGGATTACAAGTTTCTCTCGGCCGGCTTTCAGTTGGGCAAGCCGATTACGCCGGTTCTTCATGCCGGCATTCTCACCGGCCAGTTCGAGTTTGGCGGCAACATCATGCCTCTATGGCAGGCCTACACTCCGGCCCCGCACACGGCCACCTACACCTGTATTGTGTCGGGAGCGCCCGTCAGTTGTGTTCTGCCGGTTGCCGGCGGCACGTATACGGGCGTCAGCCTCACCCCTGTCATCCTGCGCTGGAACTTCCTTACAAAATCGCGGCGGATTCAGCCCTGGTTCCAAGGCGCGGGCGGGCTTATCTACACGACACGCCAGTTTCCGCCGAGCTATTCGAGTACGCCGACGTTCTCCGTCGACGGCAGTACCAGTGTGTGGAACTTTACACCGCAGGGCGGCGTGGGTTTCCACTACTTCACCCGCGCCAAGCGATCGATTGACGTGGGGGTGAACGCCGTGCATATCTCCTCGGCCTCGCTGGGGGACCGCAACCCCGGCGTCAATGCCAGTATCCAGTTGCAGGTGGGCTACACCTTCTGGAAATGATGGTTTTGGTGTGTCAGTGGCACGGTTGAAGCGGCGCGCTTATAAAGCTGAGCGAAAGGAATCATGAGCGGACCGGTTGTCGAGTGCGTTCCAAACTTTTCCGAGGGCAAGGATGCCCGGCGTGTCGAAGCCATCGTGGCCGCGATGCGCGTCGAGGGAGCGTATCTGCTCGATTGGTCCATGGACGCAACCCACAACCGCTCTGTGGTGACTATCGCGGGCACTCCGGCGGCGGTGGTGGAGTCCGCGGTGCGTGGCGCCGGCAAGGCTGCCGAGCTTATCGACCTGACCCGCCAGCAGGGGGTACACCCCCGCATCGGCTCGGCCGACGTGATTCCATTTGTGCCTATCTCCGGCATCAAGCTGGAACAATGCGCCTTGCTGGCCCGCCAGGCAGGCCTGGAAATCTGGCGCCGCTTAAATGTGCCGGTCTTTTTTTACGGAGCAGCGGCCGCCCGTCCCGACCGCGCCAACCTCGAAGAGGTGCGCCGCGGCCAGTTCGAAGGGTTGCGCGAAGCCGTTGCCAAGGATTCGTCCCGCCGCCCCGACATCGGCGGCCCAAGCCTCCATCCCACTGCCGGCGCCTGCGCTGTGGGCGCCCGCAAGTTCCTGGTGGCCTACAACATCTACTTCGATTCGACCGACGTTGCCATGGTGCGCGCCATTGCTCGTGAGGTTCACGCCGCTTCCGGCGGCCTCAAGGGCGTTAAGGCGATGGGAGTTCTGGTTCACGGCCGCGCGCAACTCACAATGAACATCACCGACTTCGAGGTCACGCCCCTCTCTCAGGTCTTTCGCACTGTCTCGGCTCTGGCTCTGCGCCACAAGGCCGCGCCTGTCGAGGGCGAAGTCATCGGCCTGATTCCCGAGGCTGCCTGTGAGCGGGATAGCGAATGGATGCGTCAATTAACTGGGTTCGATCCGCAGACCAAGATCCTGGAGCGCCGCCTTGCGGCTCCTATGGCCTGGCCGGAAGAGGGATGAGCAGCTAAGCCGGCTTGAAAAGCGCATCGGACGCAGCATAACGGTTAAAATGAAAATGGAACGGGAACGGCGTTGTTGACCATCGAGTGCAGGATGCACGGGCTTTGAAGCCACATTTCGCCCATGGATTCAATAACTTCCGCAACTGTGGAGGATCAATTTGTTAAAGGTTTTTCTGAGAGTTGCAATTCCGGCTATCTTGCTTGCCGCGGCCGCTTCGGCGCCGGCGGCACAGTTGTCCACCGAGGCCCGCCACGCCATTCCGCATGATGTGCAGCAGTTGGTGGTTATCGACTACCACGCCATGGAGAACTCGACCTCGGCCATGGATCTGCGCGACCGCGTCATGCCGCCCGGGCTCAAGCGTTTTGAAGATGCGCTGCAGAAGTCCGGCCTGAACGAGAACCACGATGTCGAGCAGTTGGCCTTTGCCCTCTTCCGCCCCAAAAAAGACGGTGAACAACTGGACACCGTTGGCGTCGCCCAGGGCCAATTCTCCGTGCCGGAGATTCTGGCCAATTTTCGCAAGGATAAGGTGAAGGCCACCCTGGTGCGCACCAACAGGGTCTATCCGCTGGCCAAGACCGGCATGGTGGTTTGCTTCGTCGACCCCTCCACCATGGTCTTTGGCGACGCCGATGCAGTCGGCAAGGCTCTCGATGCCCGTGACGGCGTCGCGTCCAGCCTGCTCACCAACGGGCCCATGATGGACGCCATGAAAACCGTGGACTCCGAGCCCCTGTGGAGCATCCTCGACCAGAAGGGCACCCAGACGATGATGAAACAGGTGCTGGGCGAGGCCGGTTCGCTCACCGATTTTGAAACCGTGCAAAAGCGGCTGGTGGCATCCTGGTACTCGATGAACTTCCAGCACGGCGTCAAGTTCGACCTCACCATCTCCACCGGCGACACCTTTGCCGCGGCCACACTCTCGTCACTCTTGACGGCCGCGCTGACGATACGCAAAATGAGCGGCTCGGACGCCGAGAAACAGGCGTTGAGCGCCACCTCGATCGCCTCCAACTCCGGGCGCCTGACTATCTATTTCGCCACCTCCGATGCGCAGTTCAGCAGCCTCTTGCAATCCCCGCTCTTCCAGGGCATGGTGCACTAGTGTCCTGAGTCTAAAGTTCGCGTACAAAATCGGGCGACGGAATCGAGAATCTGATCTGCGGTTTTGTGCCAGACGAATGGCTTTGGGTTCTTGTTGTGATGCTGGATGAAATTCCTGATAGCC
>JBAVYF010000121.1:0-5905 GCA_049698655.1 Occallatibacter sp.
CGCCTTCTCGCATCAATCGAACGATCAACTTTCTGATACAAGGTGGTATGCGTTACAGTTCTTGGCGGACAAATGTGATCAGAGCGCACTGATAGAGTTAAATGCGCATGGCGGCGATGCGCAAAACCCTTATCAGTTTCGGGTTTCATGCAGTGACTGGGCAAGATCTCTAAGAGCATTTGGCATGTGCAGGTATACCGAGAGTCGAGAGGTTCTCGTGAATTCACTGAACTCGTCTTGCTTAGATGTTTTGAACGCAGCCGCAGGCAGCTTGCAAAGGCTCTACCCAGAAATGTGCCAGAAGTTAAAGACATCGCGGGAAATCACAGATTGCTATCACCGCTCTTGGAATAAGTGATGGCCGGGTGCCCCATCCTTGCCACGTCTTTGTTTTTGTGGCAAGGGTGGGAAACCGCAGACGCTGATGCTTTGTAACTCCCCATCCTTTCGCCAGAAAGCCGGCGAAAGGATGGGCACGCAACTGCAATTCCCTAATCCAACACAAAGATCTTCTTCTTCGCGCACATCTCCTTGAGTATCTTTGGCCACACCGTGACGCTTACTTCTCCGAGATGAGCTTTGCGGAGCAGAAGCATCAAGGTGCGCGACTGGCCGATTCCTCCGCCGATCGAGAGCGGAATCTGGTCGTTGATGATCGCCTTGTGATAGGGCAGCTTCAGGAAGTCCAGTTGCTTGGACATCGTAAGCTGCTTTTTCAAGGTCTCGGCCGTGATCCGGATGCCCATCGAGGTCAGTTCATGACGCCGCTTGGTCACCGGGTTCCAGACGAGAATGTCGCCATTGAGCCCGTGCGTGTCCTTGCCGGTTTCCTTGCTGGTGTCGGTCACCCAATCGTCGTAATCGGCGGCGCGCATTTCGTGCGGATAGCCGTCCTTCAACGGCCAGCCGATCCCGATGATGAAGACCGCGGGATACTTTTGCAGGATCGCCGTCTCGCGCTGCTTGCGCGGCAGCGTGGGATACATCTCCAGAATCTCCTCGGCATGAAGGAAGGTCAGCTTCTCGGGCAGCTCCGGATAGCGCGGGTCCTTCAATTGGGGGAACATCTTCAGAGCGTATTTTTCCGCGCCGACAATCACCTTCCATATCCTGGTGACAACTTCCTTTAGAAATTTCAGGTTGCGCTGATCGGCGGTCATCACGCGCTCCCAGTCCCACTGATCGACGTAGGCGGAGTGGTCATGGTCAAGGAAATAGTCCTTGCGAACCGCGCGCATGTCGGTGCAGATGCCCTCGCCGACCTTGCACCCGAACTCCTTGAGCGCGGGCCTCTTCCACTTGGTCGCGGCCTGCACCACCTGCGCGTCGATGGGATGAAGGTTGCGATCGTTCGAGATGTGGAACTGAATCGGCGTGCGCGAACCGTCGCGGTCGAG
Source organism: Occallatibacter sp. (assembly GCA_049698655.1). Taxonomy (GTDB): domain Bacteria; phylum Acidobacteriota; class Terriglobia; order Terriglobales; family Acidobacteriaceae; genus Telmatobacter. Next base: position 1,398 of record JBAVYF010000121.1, read on the forward strand.
CATATCGTTGACCCCGCTCTCCACATCCACGATGAGCGGCACCTCGACCATCATCAGGTTGAGTTCCTTGCACATGTGGTCTTCGATGTAGCGTTTGACATGGAAGATGGCCTGCTGCGTCTCCTTCGGAGTCAGCAGCGAATGGTAATCACCCGGCAGAATTTTTTCCAATTCTTTGTAATCGCCGATTCCCGGCCCAGCCAGGTCGGCTTTCTTATCCAGTTTCTTATCCAGGGTAGCGACCATGAAACTTCTCCTTTGCAGACGGATTCCGCGCCGCCGCGCCGCGTTTTAGCGAGGTTGCGAGCAACGCGAGCAAAACCAACTTGATGGCCGGCATAGCTGCACCTCGATGCTCCCAAGGATGGTCTGCCCGGACCGCGGGCCGCGCTGTGACTGCAATCACCGAACAATGTAACCAGTGAACTTTGGTGGCGCTTCTCAGCCCCGGCTCGGCGGCTTCAGCCCCAGCTCCCGCATCGCAATCTGCAGATCAGCCCAGGCTTCTTTCTTCTGGCGGGGATCGCGCAGCAGGTAGGCGGGATGGTAGGTGACGATGAGCCTGGTCCCGCGGACGGCGTGCACCCGGCCGCGCAGCCCGGCCAGCGGCTGGCGCGCGCCGAGCAGCCATGTGGCCGCGGTAGCTCCCAAAGCGACCAGCACCTCCGGGCGCACTACGTCGATCTGGCGGAAGAGGAATGGGGAGCAGGTGGCGCCCTCTTCCGGCTCGGGAACGCGGTTGCCCGGCGGGCGGCATTTGACCACGTTGGCGATGTAGACCTCTTCGCGCTTCAGCCCCATGGCGGCGATCATATTATTCAAAAGCTGCCCAGCCTTGCCCACGAAGGGCAGGCCTTGCGCGTCCTCGTCGGCTCCGGGGCCTTCGCCGACGAACATCAGCCGGGCGTTGGGCGAGCCGTCGCCGAAGACCAGCTTATTGCGGCCTTTGTGGAGCGCGCAGCGAGTGCAGTCGCCAATCTCGTCGCGGATGAGTTGAAGAGCAGCGGCGTGGTCAGCCTCGGGAACGGCGTCAGTGATGGCGGGGGCGGATGGGATTGTCTTGCTGCGATGAATGGGCTGATCCTCGGGGAAAAAGCTGGGCTGAGCGGGGAGTCGTTCCTCTGGAGTGCTCTCTTGTTGAGTTCCGTGGCCTTCCGCTCTTTCTCCCGAAGGCTGGTGAAGGGATGGGGCGCCCAGTTCCATTGCGGCTGTGAGCGCCGGGTCCACGGGACGGCGGTAAAACTCGGTAAGGCCCAGATCACGGTAGAAACGGACGCGGGCCAGCAAGGCTTCGCGGGTTGCGGGATCGAGCGATTGCGCCAACTTTTTTACTCCACAGCCAAATGCCTGACTCAACCACCGGTTGCTTAACTCCGCACAAAACTATGAAAGAGCCGGGAAAAGCTAACTGGCCAGGATGGGAATGGCTGGCCCTTCCACCACCGGTTTGACCACCGGAACGTCGGCTTTGACGTAGGCGATCTTGCCGGCTTCGATTTCATCCTGGGCGATGCGGCAGGGCTTGGTGGACCGGGTGGGGACAAGAGCGCGGGAGCCGCTCTGCAACTGGCGGGCGCGGCGAGCGGCCACCATCACCTTGCGGTAGTTCGAGTCGAAGCCGGTTTCAATCGTCATCTTGGTCCTCTCCAAAGTTAAACTGTTGCTGGTCAGGTGGATGGCCAATCATGAAGGCCTCCAGCACGGGTTTCAGCCGCTCCTGCGAGTTGATCTGCAGGCAACCAGCGGCCACCTCCAACACCCTGCGCGAACGATAAGCGATCGGCTCGTCGTTGCGATAGAAGCGTTCGGCCAGCACAATGGCTTCCAATTGCGCTACCGCCCGGTCCAGGATGTCATTGACCAAAATATAACCGTATTCGCGATAATTCTCAATCTCCCTGCTGGCCGCGCCCAGGCGGCGGTAGACTTCCTCCTCGTTTACGACGCCCTCGGCGCGGCTGCGATTGCGCAGGCGGGTGCGCAGAACTCTGGGGTTGGGCGGCAGGACGAAGATGCTGACCGCCTCGGGCATGGCGGCCCGCACCTGCGCGGCCCCCTGCACGTCGATGTCGAGCAGCAGGTCGTGACCCTCGCGACGGGCATGTTCGAGCGAGGTGCGCGCCGTGCCATAGTAGTTGTCGAAGACCTCGGCGTGCTCCAGGAACTGGCCGGCGGCGACCATCCGCTCAAATTCCTTGCGAGAGGTGAAGTGGTATTCGCGCCCATCCTGCTCGGAGCCGCGCGGGGCCCGCGTGGTCCAGGAGACGGAAAACTCGATGCCGGTCAACTGCTTGCGCACCTCGTTGACCAGAGTGCTCTTGCCCGAGCCCGAGGGCGCCGAAATGATAAAGAGAATTCCTGCCATAGTGTCCTTCGGACAGTTGTCAGTTGTCAGTGGTCAGTTGTCAGACAAATTATTGGCAACCTCTACGGAAAGTCAAGCAACCATTCATCCGGCCAGATCTGATCGTTCTGACTAAGCGAAACTGTTCACTGACAACTGTTCACTGTCCACTGTCTTGTTATTCTACGTTCTGAATCTGTTCGCGAGCTTTTTCGATCTCCGACTTCATGGCGAGTCCCAGTTCGGTGATGCGGGTTCCCTTCCCTCCAGCGCCGCCGGTCTTGGAGAGCAAGGTGTTGGCCTCGCGATTCATTTCCTGGAGCAGGAAGTCGAGCTTTTTGCCGACTTCGCCGCCGGCTGCCAACAGCTCGCGGAAGTGACCGATGTGAGTGGTCATGCGCTCCAGCTCCTCGGCAATGTCGCTGCGCTCGACCATCACCGCGACTTCCTCGAGCAGGCGCTGGCGGTTGAACTCCGGGCCGGTGGCCGCCAATAGCCGCTCGGTGAGCCGGGCTTGATAGCGCTGTTCAACCTCGGGGCGCAGCGTCGCCACTCCCTCGGAGGCATCGGCAAGGCGGTCCATCGTGCCGCGCAGAATTGCCTCAAGAGCCGCGCCTTCGCGCGCTCGCATGATCTTCAACTCTTCCAGCAGCGGCACAATCTCGCGCTGCACGCTTTCGGCCAGCGCGGCCTGATCCTCGTCGCCGTTCCCGCGGTTCTCATTCTGCAACGCGCCCGGCAGACGCAGAATGGCGTTCAGATCGGGCTGCTGGCCGGTAAGTCCATGCTCCTCGCGCGCAGCGGAAAAGGCGGCCAGGTAGCCGTTCACCAGGTCGCGGTTGTAGCCGGCCGTTTGCTGGCTGGAGCGGTCAATGGAGAGAGTCAAATCCACGTGGCCGCGGACGAGAGCGTCCTTGAGCGCCTTGCGCAGCTCCATCTCCAGCGCGTCCAGGCCCGAAGGCAGGCGCAACTGCACGTCGAGAAAACGGTGATTCACGCTCTTGACCGTGAGCGTGTAACTTAGCTGGCCCTCATTGGGCAGGGGTACGCGAACCTGAGAGCGCGCAAATCCGGTCATCGAATAAATCGGCATAGCTGCTAGTCCTTTACCCCGGCGGTGAGAACCGGCTCCAATTGAGGTCCTTCCGGCACGTCCATGAATTGCAGTTGATAGAGCCGCTGATAGGTGGCGGATGCGGCCAGCAACTCGTCATGAGAGCCGATAGCGGTGATGCGCCCTTCTTCGAGTACGGCGATGCGGTTGGCGCGGCGAATGGTGCCCAGCCGATGGGCGATGACCAGCACGGTGCGGTTCTGCATCAGGTTGGCGAGCGCGGCCTGCACCAGGGACTCGCTCTCGGCATCGAGCGACGAGGTAGCCTCATCGAGAATCAGAACAGGCGCATTCTTCAACAGGGCGCGGGCAATGGCCAACCGCTGGCGCTCACCGCCGGAGAGCCGGAAGCCTTTCTCGCCGATCACCGTCTCGTAGCCTTGCGGCATGCCGAGGATGAAGTCGTGGGCCAGGGCGTTGCGCGCCGCCTCTTCCACCAACTTCAAGTGCGTGTCGGGCTGGCCGTAGGCGATGTTGTTGCGCACCGTGTCGTTGAAGAGGATGGTCTCCTGCGTGACCTGGGCAACCTGGCGGCGCAGCGAGGCAAGCGTGAGGTCGCGCAGGTCGTGGCCGTCGATGAGGATGCGGCCGGAGGTAACGTCGAAGAAGCGCGGAATCAGGTTGGCCAAGGTGGTTTTGCCGGCGCCGCTGGGGCCGACCAGCGCCAGCACTTCGCCGGCCTGCATTTCGAGATCGACGTTGTGCAGAATCTGGTGCTCGCCCTCCTCGGTGGAGTAGGAGAAGCCCACATCGTCGAACCGGATGGACTTGTGAAAGCCCTTCAATACTGCCGGATGCTGGCGCTCCTTCACGTCATCCTCGGCATCGAAGTAGCTGAAGATGGACATGGACGCGCCCATGGCCTGCTGGAAGCTGTTGTAGAAGTAAGCGAATTTGCGCACCGGATCGTAGAGCTTGAAGAGCAGGATGATGAACGCGCCGAACATGCCCATGGTCATGCGCCCGTGCAGAATCGCATCGCGCCCAATCCACAGCATCACAGCGATGGCCACCGCGCCGATCGAGTCCATCAAGGGAGAACTGATGGCC
>JBAVYF010000122.1:0-2603 GCA_049698655.1 Occallatibacter sp.
TAGTTGAACACGTCGAACAAATCTCCCGTTTGGCCCGATGTGGCAGGAGCGATAATCACATTGTTCGCCGTGACCGCTCCTGATTGGGAAATCAATTGAACTTGTGAGCCGGAGGTGCCGCTGGCGATGGGGAGAGTCTGAGTGTAACTGTTCGTTGCGCTGGTAAAGTAGTTGGATTCGCTGTATCCCGAAGAACTCCCAACCCAAATCTGATAGGAGGCCGCATTAGTTACCGCCGTCCATGCCCACGCAATCGAACTCGTGCCGCCGCTGGTGGTCACCAGAGCGGATTCCGTGCTTCGAGAGGAAGCGTTTCCGGCGGCATCTACTGCGTAAATCACGGCGTAGTTGTTGCCCGCCCCAACCGTGCCTCCGCTGCCAGATGGTGATCCTGTCGGAGTCCCTGAAACAGCGGCGATTCCTTTCAAGGTCAGCCCAGGCAGGGCTCCATTTGCGCCGGAGTTAAGAAGTGGGGTTGTCCCCATGTACACCGCTTTCACTGAGGTATTGCCCAGCGTCACTGTGTTACTGCCATTGCCTACAGCACTGTAGCCGACCACGGTTTCGTTGGTAGTAGCTGTAGCCGAAGCCTGAGCATTCGCTCCCACAAATACGCTGTTACTGTTTGTAGTGTTTGTGCCAGGGTACCCTGCATTATCGCCTACCGCAACATTGTTCGAGCCAGTAGTCAGAGCGTTCAAAGCACCATTACCTACGGCGGTGTTTCCAGCCCCACTTGTCGTGCCATTCATAGCAAAATCACCGAGCGCGACATTGGCGGACGCGCCCGGTGTAGCACTGCTCAACGCATCCAACCCAACTGCATCTCCGTGAATTGAATAAAATAGGGGAAGCCCATTGATAAGCGTCGGCGTCAGGTTGCCAGTTGAAGGGTTATAGGTCATCGGCCCCACACTCACAGCCTGATTCGACGAAGAATTGGCAGGGACGAAAGTCAGGTAGTAATTTGTGTTCCCACTCTCCGTGGTGGTGGCAACGTTGGTCGCCGTGGTCGCTGTGCTGGCGCTGCTCACCGCAAGAGTGTTTGCATCCACAGTCGTTGGCGCAAGGGCCGAGCCGCTAGGCTGCCAGACGGGTACAAAGGTATGTCCCGTGGTCCATACGCTCGGCTGGACGCTACTGGTTATTGTGGTTGCCGAGGCCGCTACCGGCAACCCATACTGAGTCATGCCCGATACGCCAGAAGACGTGCTGTTTGAGCTATTCCCTGAAAATGGACCATAAGTTCCGTAGCTGCTCACAATCCAATAATCAAACACTCCTCCCCCATACCAGAAACCTACGTTTGCCGCCGTGCCTGTTGATGCCGTGCAAGTATTCCCCGGCAATTGAACAAGCGGCGTTGCAGTTGGACAAGTCGTCCCTTCTGTCGAATCCGTGTAGGTAGTGATCGGAGCCGCTTGACAAGCTACCAGCGTGGCGCTCGGATGTGTGCAGAGGTAGGCTGCCGCGTTTGCAACCCACAATGCTTGAGGCAATGGACCGCCAGAAATGGGAACATTGGGGCCGCTCGTTTGCAGGGGGATGTCCACACGGGCCGCCTGTCCAAAGGCGGAGACTGCAATGCAAAGCACACCTAGCGCAATCAGTAATCCTTTCCATGTATCGCGCGGCCAATCGCGCTCATAGTAGACTTCGCCAACAGAGTAAAGAATCCGCAGCGCAACCAATCCGAGAATGAAAATAAGAATCATTGTTCCCCTTTTTTGCGATCCAATTGAAGTGCGCCACCTACCAGCGGGCGTAATCCGTTAGCCTTATTTAGTGTTCGAGCGAGAACCATTTGCCCCTCTGGAGAGGCAATAAGTTCTGGCGCAAGGACGCCAGTCAAGCCTCCGGCAATGGCACCCGGAACGCCACCTTCGCGGTATCCTTGATACCCGCCGATTCCGCCCAACGTTAATGCGCCGGTGTGTGCCCCAAAACGCTGTGCAGCCCGCTGGAGAGTGGGAGCGGCACGGCTTATTGATTCCGCCCTCTGCGCCACAGGAATCAAGCTAGAGATGCGCTGATTCAACCCTGCCGACTCTGGAACGGTGCGGTCAAGTTCCTGGTCGAGAGCGTTGTATGCCTGTCGCCCGGTAGAGAGTGCACGGTCATGCATTTCAGGATTCCAGCGAAGGTGTTCTTCGTTGAATCCTCGTTTTAGGTCGAGCAACTTTTGGGGCGTAACCTCTCCAGATGGGCCACCATAATCCAAAAAATTAGCCTGTTTCCCAAGTTGGTTAAATAAACCCTCAGCATTTTGGTTAGCAGCTTTATTCGCTGCATCAGAAACAATCCCTCTCGCTGGTAGCAAAGATGCCGGAACTCTGGAATTAGCCGCTGCCGATTCAAGTTGAGGGTTCAACTGCCCTAAACGCTCTTGCGCACTAGCCGCAATCGTCGATGGACGTATCCCGCGTGTTTCGTTTAGTAATGCCGTTCCTGGAGTCTTGCCGAAGGCTCGTGCCGCCTTGGGAAGTCCGAGCGCCGTTTCCGCGATAACTGGGGCAGCCGCTTTCAATCCTTGCCCAATTACCTGTCCACCAGCGCCCATCAATGCGCCGGTCACAGGAGAACCGCCCTGTGCAGCGTTTACC
>JBAVYF010000123.1:0-4003 GCA_049698655.1 Occallatibacter sp.
CCTCGTAGGCGACGAGGCCGTAGAGCCCCTGTCCCAGGCCGGTAGGCAGAGCCGCTATGCGGTGCATGTAGCCGGTGCGGGCGAGGTACGTGTCAGTACCCCGGTACTCATCAAACGACGATGCGGAGAGGCGTAACGGGCCGCCGAGGGTGAAGCGGTAGGGCTCAGCGACGTTGGCGCGCAGGTAGGAGTTGATTTCCCCGCTCAGGCCGAAGATGTTGGATTCTCTCCAGGACCGGGTCGCACTGAAGGTGAGCTTGACCAGCGGCGCGTTGTTGCTCGCGACGGCGTGATAGAACGCGCCAGCCGAGGCCGACAGCCGGAAGCCGTTGGGCGAGACGGAGCCGGTGGCGGCCTTGTCGATGTTGATGTGAAGCAGGCCGGTCTGCGCGGTTCCACTGAGATACGGCCCGCCGCCGGAGCCCGTGGTGAGGCTCCAACGCGTGTCTTCGGCGCGCCAATCAGCCGAGACTTGCAACTGGTTGGAGAAGGTACGTCCGACTTCGACGCCAGCATCAAGGGTTTGCAGGAGGCGTTCGGCGACGCGCTTCTGGTCAGTCCAGATGTAGACAGGCTCACGGAGGATGCCAGCGCGCGGCTCAAGGAAATAGCCGCTAGGGGTAAGCAGCCGGTAGTATTCGGCGGAGAGATCGGTCATGTATCCGACGCGCGCGCTGGCTCGCAGCTCCGAGCCGTAGCCGCCGAGGTTCTGATCAACCAGCCGGAGAGTAACCTCGCCACGGGTAATGTTGGAGGTGGCGGCGGCAAACTCGGGACTGATGAGCAGATAGGGCGGGCCGATGCGATCCTGACTGAGATGAACCAGAATGCCCGTGTCGGGGGCAGGCGTGCCAGGGGTGGCCGGGACGGGAGAGGGCACATCAGGTGCGGACGGCGCGGCGGAAACAGGCGCGGGCGTTGGGGCAAAGGTATCCCAGGTAGCGGAGATACTGCCGTTGGACTGAATGCGATTAAGGGCGTCGAGGGTGGTGGCGGGCGCGATGGGCTTGTCCTCGATGGGCTTAAGGTCGTGGAGAACCTCGCGAACCACTCCCGGCGCTGCACCTTCTACCCGGACCTGGAGCAGGATGCCGGGCTGCGGGCTGCGGCGGCTTTCGCGCGCGGCAAGGTAGGCCTTCCAGCCGTCGGCGTCCAATGCGTAGCGCAAGAGCGCTGCACGGTTCTGCTCGGCGGCCTTGTAGCCGGCATCAATCAGCACCGCGGCGTGGGCATAGTCAGTGGGTGAGAAGCTGCCGGTCGGCACGTTGACCACCACATCGGCCAGCCGCTCGGCTTCCGCGACATTGTGCTGAATGCCGGCATCAAATGCGCGGTGGAGAACGCCGAGGATGGAACCGGTGTCGGAGGTGGAAAGAGCTGAATCTTCAAGGTGGATGGCGATGATGATGTCGGCGTGCAGATCGCGCTTGAGAACATCGGTGGGCAGGCTGTCGAGGATGCCGCCATCGACCAGGTAGTGGCCGTTGCGATCCTGGACCGGAGAGAAGACGCCGGGAATGGAGATTGAGGCGCGCACGGCCTGGGGAAGCGGACCAGAGGCAAAAGTGACTGGCGCGAGGGTGTTCAAGTCAGTGGCCACGCAGCGAAAGGGGATAGGAAGCCGGTCATAATCCAGCTCCTGACTGTTGTAGTTGGGCAGGTTGCCGGTCAGTAACTCGTTGACGCCGCGATCGGTGAACAGGGAGTTGCGCAGGGCCAGGCGGTGGCGGAGACCGATAGTCAGCGCCTGGGGAAGTTCGCGGCGGTCCTGGCGGCGGCGGAAGCTGGCATCGGCATAAGGAGTTTGCAGGGTGAAGACGCGGGTGAACGCGTCGCTGACCGCCAGCTCGCGCATCTGGGCGGGAGTGCTGCCGGTGGCGTAGAAGGCGCCGACCAGTGCGCCCATGCTGGTGCCTGAGATGCGGTCCACCGGAATGTGATGTTCCTCAAGCCACTGCAAGACGCCGATGTGCGCCAAGCCCAGGGCGCCGCCGCCCTCCAGCGCGACGCCGATAGCCGGACGGCCCGCCGGCTGCACGGCGGGAAGGGCGGAGTCCGCGGAGGCCGGGGCGGGATTTGCCGGTTCTCCACCCCATCGACGAAGACCTGTCGCTGGGGACCCCGGTTGCTGTGCTGCGGCGGCGGTTACAAGCAGAGTGGCGGCTAGCAGGATTGCGGCAGATTTCCAACGCACGGATACACCCCCTGGCGAAGAACCTGTCATCAAGCTAACGCGTTTGAGGGGAAAGTTGCAGTGACGGGCAACCCTCGGTGCGGCGGAAGGGAGGTGGCAGCGGCGAACGGGTTGCCCGAAACGGGCCTAGGGCACAGAAATCCCGTCGCGGGCTGAGATTACTCTTCCGCGTCGCAAGCGTGGCGCTTCAGTGGGGCAGGCGTTTCAGTCCTACTTCGGCGGGGCAGGCGTGAAAACTTCGCGACGCTGCGCGGGCTCTGGCTTGGGCTTTGGCTTGGGCGCCTTCTTGACTTCTTTTCTACCTTTGTCTTTGCTTCCCATGGCTGCAAGTGTGCCACAAAAGGGCGGACTAAGGAAAGCCGGAGGGCTGGAATTCCGGTGCGACTCTTGCAGGGTTGGCAGGCGATCATCTTAGTTGTCGCGCTTCTCCGCTAATTTAAAAACATGGTGCGGTATAGAGTGTCGCGCTGGACGGGCTTGAAGCCGGCATCGCGGATGATGCGACGGAGTTCTTCTTCAGTGGTGCAGTTCGACGTGCCGGCGGCGCGGACTACGTTTTCCTCTAACATGACCGAACCCACATCGTTGCCGCCGAAGTGGAGACCTAACTCCAGGACTTTCAATCCCTGCGTGACCCAGCTTGCCTGCACGTTCTCGATGTTGTCGAGATAGAGGCGCGAGATGGCCAGCACCTTCAGGTATTCGACGCTGGTGGCTTCTTCCCAGCCGCGGCCGCCGAGTGCAGTATTTTTTGGCTGAAAGCTCCAGGGGATGAAGGCGGTGAATCCGCCGGTCTCTTCCTGCAGGCGGCGGACGACCTCGAAATGATTGATGCGCTGCTCGAAGGTTTCGCCGACGCCGAACATCATGGTGGCCGTGGTTCTCATGCCTAACTGATGCGCCATGCGATGGACGCTGACCCAGTCTTCGGTGCTGCATTTAATGCGGGCGATGCGCCGGCGCACGTCGTCGTCGAGAATCTCCGCGCCGCCACCGGGAATGGAATCCAGGCCCGCGTCGCGCAGGCGGAGGATGGTGTCGCGCAGGGATAGGTCAGAATACTTGGCGATGGCGAGGACTTCAGAGGCAGTGAGGCAATGCAGCCAGATTTGCGGGAAGCGCTGCTTGATGCCGCTGAAGAGCCGCTCGAACCAGTCGATCTTCAGGTCGGGATGGATTCCGCCCTGCATCAGAACGCCGGTTCCGCCCATCTCCAGGGTCTCGGCGATTTTTTCGTAGATTTTCTCGAAGTCGAGGATGTAACCCTCTTCCGAGCGAGGTCCTGTCAGCGGCCGGTAAAATGCGCAGAAGGTGCAGTACTCGGCGCAGAAGTTGGTGTAGTTGATGTTGCGGTCGATGATGTAGGTGACCACGCCCTCGGGGTGCAGGCGGCGGCGCACGGCATCGGCCTCAAAACCGAGGCCGATCAGATCGGGGGAGTGGAAGAAATCAAGGGCCTGTTGGCGACTCAGCGGCATAGTTTGATTCTATCAATTTATGGTTTGCCGTCGTCCAGCTTCGCTGCGGGTTTAGGTGTGGGCCGCGGCTTCTTCGCCGGGCTGGAGACGCCAAAGCTCAGAAGCAGAAAATTGAAGCCCTTGCGCAGCGAGTCGAGCACGCTCATGGATTGGTTCCCTTCTTGTTCGTAGACTCCCACTCTTGCAGATTTGTGGCAACCCACCCTAGTGTCCTGAGTCTAAAGTTCGCGTACAAAATCGGGCGACGGAATCGAGAATCTGATCTGCGGTTTTGTGCCAGACGAATGGCTTTGGGTTCTTGTTGTGATGCTGGATGAAATTCCTGATAGCC
>JBAVYF010000124.1:0-1918 GCA_049698655.1 Occallatibacter sp.
GGTACTCAACCATGCAAATGATTTATCCTCATACCGAGTATGAGGATAAATCATTTGCATGGTTGAGTACCAGAGCAGCGCCATCAGGTTGTATCGTATCCTCATGGAGATTTGCCGAATGAAACTCGCCCTTAGACGTTTGTTGCCGATGATGTGCGTGGTGTTCTGTCTTGCGTTTTTCGCCGGGCCCGGCTGGACGCAGGCAGACAAACAACCGGCTGGCGCCGACAAGACCGCGCCCGCAGAGAAGGCGGCCGACAAAGCCGCTGACAAGTCCACCCAGCCGCCGCTGCCGGCCGAAGCGCATGTGCAGCAGACGATGGAACTGAATGGCAAGACGCTCAAGTACACAGCTACCGTGGGCGCATTGCCGGTGCGCGACAAGGACGGCAAGGTTGCGGGCGAGGTTGTGTTGACCGCTTACACCCTGAATGGAGTGGGGGAAGGCGAGAACCGGCCGGTGACCTTTGCCGTGAACGGCGGGCCGGGCGCTGCATCGGTCTATCTGAATTTTGGCGCCATCGGACCCAAGCACTTGCAGGTGGGCAACGAGGGTGACAGCCCATCTGATCCGCCGGTGCTGACGGACAATCCTGGGACGTGGCTGGACTTTACGGACCTGGTGTTTATTGACCCGGTGGGAACCGGATTCAGCCGGGCTGAAGTAAAAGAAGACGAGGCCAAGAAGCTCTTCTACAGCACGACCCCGGATATCGAATACCTTTCGCGCATCATCTACGACTGGCTGGTGAAGAATGGCCGGCTGGGTTCGAGGAAATATTTGGTGGGCGAGAGCTATGGAGGATTCCGCGGGCCGCGCATCACGTACTTCCTGCAGTCGCAACTGGGCGTGGCGATGAACGGCGTGGTGCTGGTGTCTCCTTATCTGAATCCGACGATTGAGGATGACGGCGATCTGTCCCCGGTGCCCTGGATGATGACGCTGCCGTCAATTTCGGCGGCGCATCTGGAACGCGAAAACAAGCTGACGCCGGATGCGATGACCGGGGTGATTGCGTACACGCAGGGAGAGTACGCGACCACGCTGCTCAAAGGGCGCACCGATGAGGAGGCTACCAAGAAAATGATCCAGCATGTGACGGATCTGACGGGGCTGGACCCGGCGTTTGTGAAGTACTCAGGCGGCCGGCTGGAGACTCGAGCATATCTGCGCGAGGTCTTCCGCGAGCAGGGCAAGCTGGGCTCGGTGTACGACTCGAATGTGACCATGTTCGACCCGTTTCCCTATTCACCGCGAGACCGGGCCAACGATCCGCTGCTGGCCAGCATGATTGCGCCGATGACGACGGCGATGGTGGACTTTGTAACGCGCACGGTGGGCTGGAAGGTGGATGCGCGCTATAACGCTCTCTCCTATGAGGTGGGCCGGGAGTGGGAGCGCAGCGACGGCGATATGCGCACCGGCTCGGTGCCGCAGTTGCGCGAAGCGGTGGCGGCCGATCCCAAGCTGCGGGTGCTGATCGTGCACGGGTGGAACGATCTCTCCTGCCCGTTCATGGGCTCCATCCTTACCGTAGACCAGATGCCGGTGATGGGCGATCCGACGCGGGTTGCGGTGCGCGAGTACCCCGGCGGACATATGTTCTACACGCGCGCATCAAGCCGCGCTGAACTGCGCAAGGATGTGCTGGTGATGTACGGCAAGCACTGAGGAAGGTGGGCTCTGGGGGTTGAGGAAGAGGTAGGATTCGGAACGAAATCAGCGATTTCTATTCCTCTGCTGTTAAAGCCGCCATTGATTTCATTGGGCTTTATGCGGGGGTTAAAACCCCCGCCTCCCTCCGCTAACAGCACTTCTTGCAGCGGGCCATGATGGCCGCGTGAAGGCGTTCTCGCAGGCCGGCGGGCAAATCGTAGATTTCATGAGAACGGTAGATTTCGATGGTCTTCTTCGTGG
>JBAVYF010000125.1:0-3494 GCA_049698655.1 Occallatibacter sp.
GATTGCGGCGGTCCGTGCCCAGCCCCACAATCTCGACGTTCGACTGGTTCACGTCCTCTTTGTTGATGAAGAAGGCGCCCGGTTTGGGACCGGGAAAAACATCGTGCCGCGCCGGCGCAATTTTAACCGCAGGCAATCCCTCGAATGTTGCGCGCAGCTTTGCTTCCATCGCCGCCGGGTCGAAGTCGCCGCTGACCGCCACAATCAGCTTGCCGCCGACAGTCCGGTCGTGCCAGGCCTTCAGATCGTCCACTGTGACCGCGCCGATGGTGACCAGCTCCGGCTGCCGGGCGTACGGGCTATTGGCGCCGTAGACCAGCTTGGCCGCCTCGCGGCCGGCAATCTCGCCTTCGTCGTCGTTGCGCCGGATGATCCCCGTAGCTTCCTGTTGCTGCGCCAGTTGCAGCTTCTCTGCGCTGAATTGCGGGTGAAAAAACAAGTCCATGGCGAGGGCAAAAACCTGGTCGGAGTCGCCCTTGAGCGAGTCCCACGACAGGGCCGTAGAATCCACGTCTCCGCCGGTTTCAATGTGCGCGGCCCTGGCTTCCAGCAGGTCGTCCAACGCATCACCGCCCATCTTCGCGGTGCCGCTGGTGCGCCACGTCTGCCCATAAAGCTCCACCAGCCCCGTCTTGGCCGCATCCTCGTCCCGCGCCCCGCCCGGAATCAGCACCGAGCCGTAGACGAACGGAAGCTCGTGGTCTTCCTGCAAAAACAGGACGATGCCATTATTGAGTTCGATACGCGTGGGTTGATGGGGCTTGAACTCGTGCAGCTTCGGGATGGGAATCTTCTCCCAGGGTCTGTTCTGCTGCGCAGACAGATTGATGGGCGCAAGCGCCATTGCAAAAATCGCGACGGCCAACGAAACTCCAAAAAGGCTTCTCACAAATACTCTCTTCATCGCGCGCCTCCATCTTGCTGCGCCGTCGCCGCCTTCTCGGCAGCCGCCGCGGGAGCTTCGGTTTCAATCCAGGCGCTGGTGCGATTGCTCGCCACAAAAATCTGGTTGGCTACGCGGCGAATATCGGCCTTGGTCACCTTGTCCACCTTGTCCAGTTGCAGGAAGAGCTCGCGCCAGTCGCCGTAGCGGGTCTGGTACTCGGCCAGCGAGTTGGCCAGGCCCTGGTTGTCGGCCAGTCCCCTCAGCAGGTCGGCGCGGGCGCGCGTCTTGAACATGGCCAACTCCTCGTCGGTGACGTCGGCCGTCTTCAGTTTCTCAATCTCCTTATGAATGGCGTCGCGCATTTCGGCCGGCGTGTGCCGCGGCAGCGGCACCGCATAGAACGCGAACAGCCCGGGGTATTTTTCGCCGGGAAACCCACTGAACCCCGCTGCCGCCGCGGCAATCTGAGCATCGCGCACCAGGCTGCGATAGAGGCGCGAGACGCGGCCGTTGGACAGGATGTCCTGGATGGCGTCATAGACCGCATCGTCCGGGTCTCGATAGCCGGGCCGATGGTAGCCTTCGACGTAAAACGGCTGCGTTTGTTCGCGGATCGCCACTGTCTTCTCGGCAAATTGCTTTGGCTCGACGGTGATCATCTCCTCCGGCTTGGGGCCGGAGGGGACTCGGCTGAAGTACTTCTCCAGCACCGGCAGCGCCTCGCTGGCCTTCACGTCGCCCACCACGGAAATGACGATGTTCGCTCCCACGTAATACTTTTTGTGAAACTCCATGGCCTCGGTGGCGTTGATCTGGCTCACCTCGCTGGGCCAGCCGATGCTGCTGCGACCGTAGTTGTGCGCCACGTAGGCCGTGGCCAAAAGCTGCTCGGTGAGCCGGCCTTCGGGATTCGAGTCGGTGCGCATCCGCCGCTCCTCGATCACCACGTCACGCTCCTTGTAAAACTCGCGCGGAACCGCGTCGGCCAGGCGTCCGCTCTCCAGCCACGCCCATAGCTCTAACCGATTCTCCGGCATCGACCAGAAGTACATCGTCTGGTCCAGCCCGGTTTCGGCGTTCAGGCCCTCTGCCCCGTTGCGTTCGGCCACGTCGGTGAACTGGTTTGGGACGACGTACTTGTGCGCCTCGGCCTGGGCGTCTTTGAACTCTTGTTTCAGCTCGGCCAGCTTCTTCTCATCGCGGCCCACGGACTTCAGGTACTCTGCCTCGTAGGCCGCGTTGGCCGCCTCCACCCTGGCCAGCGCGATCTTCTCGTCGGCATAATCAGTGGTACCGATCTCGCTGGTCCCCTTGAAGGCCAGGTGCTCGAACATGTGCGCCAGGCCGCTTTCACCCGAGGGGTCGTTCACGTCGCCCGCGTCGATGAAGGTGGAGTAGCTGAAGACCGGTGCCTCCGGCCGCTCGCAGATGACCAGCGTCAGCCCGTTGGGCAGGACTTTCGTTGTGATTCTTTGCTCGAAACTCTTCAGGTTCTGAGACTGTGAGGCCTGTGCGCAGGCCAGGGCCATCGCCACCAGCGCCCAAACGCCCTTCCAAAACCAGGGGAAACTTCTGCTCTGCATCCGATCTCCTTCGTCCAGGAGCGCGAAAGTGGTAATCCGCGCACCCTTTCAAAGTATTGCCCTCGACCGTGGAGGGTCAAACCGGGCGGCATCCGATGCACCGGCAGCTTCGTCCTTCTTACCGGCTCTCACCCGCCTGCGCTTCCGCTTCAATCGCGCGCGGAAACAGGATGTTGTTTTCCAGATGAATGTGCTGGTGCAGGTCCTGCTCAAACTCTTTTAGTCCGTCATAGAAGGCATGGTAGGTCGGGCAAGCGTCTTCCGGCGTGGTGAAGTTTTGGCTCAGACGCCGCATCTCGGCCAGCAGCGCCCCAGCCGCATCGTGCTCCTGGATCATCATCTGGATGGGATGGGCCACCGTGCCAAAACAAGAGGAAGGCATGGCCGCTCCGCTTGTGCGTGCGCGCTCCAGCTTGACGATGTAGGGAAACAGGATGGTCTCTTCCTTGGTCAGGTGCAGGGTCAGCTCTTCATCCAGCGTAGCCAGCGCCGCTTGAATTGCCGGCAGCTCGGCCCTTTTTGCGCCGTGGCGATTTACAACCTTTTGCGCGAGTACCGCCAGCCGCGGCAACTCTCTTTTCACATAGGCATGATGCGCAGCGACGATGTGGGCGGCGAGCTCTTCCATGGACCTAAGCTGCCAATCTTCGGCGGCGGGAGCGGGTGTGCCGGCCGCGGACTCCAGCGCGGCAATCACCGCGTCAACCTCGACCTTGCCTGCTGCGCAGGCCTCGGCAAGTGGCTTGCGCCCACCGCAGCAATAATCGATTCCGTATTGCTCGAAAACGCGCATGGAGGAAGGCTGCTCAAGAGCAATCTCGCGGACGGTCTGTGTGGATGGGTTCATTTCGATCTCCTTCTCTTGCAGCATGAGGGAGCGACCGACCCTCCGGCAGCGACTTTGGTCACTATCCGCAAAAGGAATTAGTCGCCAATTTTCATTTTGAGTCTTAATTCTGTGTCCTTGGATCGCCGCAATCGTCAACATTAAATCAACGCAGGCGGGGGCAACTGAGATATATTGG
>JBAVYF010000126.1:0-2095 GCA_049698655.1 Occallatibacter sp.
ACGCCAGCGTGTACGCACAGACGAAGTGTGGAGGAGTGAACATTATTGTTACCGACAGGAACTCACTCGACGCCCCCGAACTTGGCATCGAGATTGCATCCGCGCTCCACTCCCTTTATCCTCAGCAGTTCGAGATGAAAAACCTTGACAACTTGATGCTGAACAAAGTTACGCAGGATGCGATCAGCTCCGGGCAGGATCCACGCCGCGTGTGGATGGATTGGGTTGAGGCGATCGAAGTGTTTAAACCTATCCGGGCCAGGTACCTGCTGTACTAATTCGTTGTCATGTTGTTGTGCCCCTGGGAAGCATGGTCGCGTTTGTCTTTGGCTATGGCGCTAGTTTTTTCTGCGTCGGATCCTGCCAGTTGAACCGGTAACTGCCGTTGGAAGTTAGGAGAGGAAATGGTATTCAGCGATCTGAAAACGGAGCGGCAAAACCGCGCCTCCTCCGATCTGGACAAGTTGAGTGCACTGGAAATTGCCACTCTGATGAACCGCCAGGATGCCAAGGTTTTGCGCGCTGTCCGCCAGGCGCTCCCGGTCATTGCCAAGGCCATTGACGTGGTCTGCGACCGGCTTGCCCAGGGTGGCCGGCTGATCTACGTCGGCAGCGGCACCAGCGGAAGAATCGGTGCGCTGGATACCTCCGCGTGTCCGTCCACCTTCGGCACCGATCCTGCCATGATCCAATACGTGATGGCCGGCGGCGAACGCGCGCTGGTCAACGCCACCGAGGCCAGTGAAGATTCGCCCCATCTGGGCACAAGAGACATGGCTGCCAGAAAGCCCGGCAAGAAGGATGTCGTGGTGGGCCTGGCCGCCAGCGGGCGCACTCCCTACACCGTTGCCGCCTTGAAATACGCCGCCCAAAAAGGCGCTGCCACCATCGCCATCATCTGCAACACCGGCTCTGAACTGGCCGGCGTTGCTGAGATTGCCATCGAGGCTGAGGTTGGTCCCGAGGTGCTCACCGGGTCAACCCGGCTCAAGGCCGGCACGGCGCAAAAGCTCATCTGCAATATGCTGACCACAGGCGCCATGGCCCGCCTGGGGTATGTCTACGGCAACTTGATGGTCAACGTGCACCTCAAGAATGAAAAGCTGATCGAGCGCGGAATTTACATCGTGCGGCGCGTCGCCAGGGTGAACCGGGCTGTTGCGCTGGCCACCCTGGAGGCAGCCGATATGAAGGCCTCCGTGGCGCTGGTGATGCTGTGCGCCAAGGTCGCCAAGCCAGAGGCCATCCGGCGGCTCAAGCGTGCTCAGGGTAGCATCCGCAAGGCGATTGAGATATAGATGGAGCAAGCTCAGGAAACGGAACAGGCATGCGTTGATGCGCGGGAGACCGGCAGAGAGCACGCGGCTTGCCCTGCCTCGGACCGCCGGTGAGGGCCGCGATGCGCCGGGCCGCATCCGCATTCGCCGCCTTCATGTAGACGCTGGCTCCCTGGACGGTTTCATATAAGAGCGTCGCCGGCCGACAGGGCCGGAAGTCTCAGAGCGCCGGCAGGACAGCTGGCCATCGAGGCGGATCGGACCAGGGTGTCATGAGCCGGGTCCGTGCCCTCTGGTTGGAATTTCGGAGTATCGTTCGTGGAACATCCAGAAGGGCTCAAGGGGCTCAGCTCAAGAAACCGTGGGAAACGTACCCTAACAAGATTTAGTGCCAATAAAATCAATAAGTTAGAGGACAATGCGCACCATGCAATACAGATTGTGTATTGCGGTAAGCGGTCCTGCCAGTGATTTTCATCCGGCAATCCGCCTATCGGGGACAGTAAAAATTTTCCTCTTGCAATTCTAGAGGTCTAGATGTATATGTAAATGTTCCCCCTGTGGCGTGGCGATTTTGCGTTCTAATTCCAATCGTTTGCCGTTACGCAGAAACCGCGTCACTGGAGGACATCTTAGGGGGCAATGATGAGCACTGACTGTGAAGCGAAAACGATTAGCCGAAACATTCAGAGGGGATCCATTGCAAAAGCATGCAGCCATTTGGGTTCCTTGCTGATTTTCTCATTCTGTGTGGCGCTTCTCACGCTCGCGCCGACAGTTAGCCTTGCGCAGGTCTCCACGGGAGACATTCTTGGCAA
>JBAVYF010000127.1:0-1739 GCA_049698655.1 Occallatibacter sp.
TTCTCGTGCATGGCCACGATGACCGCGCCGATTAGCGCGGCGGTCAACAGCACGGCCACAATCTCCAGCGGCAAAACGTAACGGCCCATCAGCGCATTGCCAATCTGTTGCACGGTCACCGAAGGCGCGGGCGTGGCCCTGGGCAGCATAGGCGCCGTCTGGAGCACCGCCCAACCGAGTACCGCAAAGACCGCCGCGGCCACTGCCAGGCCGGCCAGCCAGGTATGGCTGAAGACGCCGCCCCTGGGAGTTTCAGAGCCCTTGGTGAGCAGAATCGCAAAGACGACCAGGATGGCGACCGCGCCGATGTAGACCAGAATCTGCGCGAAGCCAGCAAACTGCGCGTCGAGATTCAGAAAAAAGAGCGCCAGTCCGGCAAAAGCCACCGTGAGCGCCAGCGCGCAATGCACGGTGTTCTTCAGCACCATGGACGCCAGGCCGCCAGCCACCGTGAGCGCCGCAATCAGATAGAAGACAACACTCATCGGCTGCCACTCCTATTCTGAATTCTTCCCAAAAGACTGTCATCCTGAGCGAAGCGCAGCGAAGTCGAAGGACCTGCATTTCCAACGCCGGATTGGGCCAATGAATTCATCACGCAACACTCATTCCGCATAGCGATAACTCCTCGGCCAGATGTGCTTTCTCCGCATCTCCCCCAAGCCCATGCCCGCGTATGCCAGCAACAGAATCGCCGAGCAGACCACCCACTGTAGCCATCCCTCGCCCAGGAAACGCCACACCGCGGTCACCAGCAGGTTCACAAGACACATGGGCAGGACAAACTTCCAGGCAAAGTTCATCAGTTGATCTTGCCTGAGCCGCGGCAGCGTTCCCCGCATCCAGATGAAGACAAAGATCGACAGCATTAACTTGGAGAAGAACCAGATCCACGACGGAACCCAGGTCAGGAACGAAAACGGCGCGGACCATCCGCCCAGAAACAGCGTGGTGCCCAGGCCGGAGATGGAAAACATGGCCACATACTCGCCCAGAAAGAAGAGCGCAAACTTGAAGCCCGAATACTCAGTGTGATAGCCGGCCACCAGCTCCGACTCGCCTTCGGGCAGGTCAAACGGCGAGCGGTTGGTCTCCGCCGTGGCCGCGATGGCATACATGACAAAGCCAGCCAGGCCCCAGGGCGTGAAGATGTACCAGTGCGGAAGGCCCCAGCTGTAGTGGTTCTGCGCCTCCACGATTTTGGTGAGCGAGAGCGAGCCGGAGATCATCACCACGGTTACGCTCGACAGCAGCAGCACCACTTCGTAGCTGATCATCTGGGCCACGGCGCGCATGGCGCCCAGCAGCGAATACTTGTTGCGGCTCGACCATCCGGCCATGAAGACAGCTAACTCGGTGGACGCGCCCATGGCGAAGTAGAACAACAGGCCGGCGTCGAGATCCACCAGCACCATGTTGCGCCCCATAGGCAGCACCGCAAAACCCATGAAGGCGGTAACCACCAGCAGTACCGGCGCCAGAAAATGCACCGCCGCGTCCGCGCTCAAAGGAACGATGTCTTCCTTGGTCAGCGACTTGATGCCGTCGGCAATCGGCTGCAGCAGGCCGAATGGGCCAACGCGGTTGGGGCCAAGCCGATTTTGCATGCGGCCCAGTCCCTTGCGCTCCAGCCACACGGCCACGGCAAACAGCGCCGGGAAGAGGCAAACGATCGTCGCGGCGCAAAGTATTACACCAGCCGCAGTCTGCCACGCAGCGGGAAGAAAGCTCACCAGCCA
>JBAVYF010000128.1:0-2026 GCA_049698655.1 Occallatibacter sp.
GCCGGGGACAATCGAGTGGGAATGATTTAGGTCCGTCCGATCGCCGCCGAAACTACGCCATAGTACGTAATAGGGGCAAAACCCGTGGCGGTATGATTGTGCGATTCACAGGAAGTGGCGAGTCAGATTCATTCTGGGGATGTCACCGCCCGATAAACTTGACTGCCTGTCGCACGCCGAGCTGAAGGGCTTGGTGCTGAAGCTGTTGGAAGAGATGGCGGAGCTTCGTCGTACGGTCGCGTCTCAACGCGATGAGATTGCGCGGCTCAAGGGTGGGTCAGGCCGGCCGAACATCAAGCCAAGCGGCATGGAGAAGGCGACCGAACCGAAGTCAGTCGGAAGCTCGGCCGAGCGGCGCCGTGGGCGGGGCGAGACGAGATCGAAGCTTGTGATCCACGCGGAGGAGACTGTTAAGGTGGCGGCGCCGCCACCGGGCTCTCGCTTCAAAGGCTACACGAGCTACGTGGTGCAGGATCTGGTGATCCGACCCTGCGTGACGGATTTCCGCTGCGAGCGTTGGCAGAGCCCGGAGGGCAAGATCATCACAGCCTCGTTGCCGGCGGGCGTTAGCGGGCATTTCGGGCCGGAACTGCGCCGCTTCGTGCTTGCCCAGTATCACCAGGGCCAGGTGACGGTGCCGCGTCTTCTCGCGCTGTTACAGGCGCTTGGCATCGTCATCTCCAAACGCCAGCTCATGCGCCTGCTGATCGCCGATCAGGACAGCTTCCTCAACGAGGCCCGTGATGTACTGCGGGCCGGCCTGGCACATGCGACCTGGATTACAGTCGATGACACCGGCGCTCGTCACCAGGCCGCAAACGGCTTCTGCACCCAGATTGGCAATGCGCATTTTACCTGGTTCGGAACCACCTTCTCGAAGAGCCGCAGCAACTTTCTCGAGTTGATGCGCGCCGGCCACAGCGACTACGTGATCAGCGACGAGGCGCTGGCCTACATGCGCGAGCGCGCACTCTCCGGGCCTGTCGTTGCCCGCTTGGCCGCACACCCCAACCGGTTCTTCCCCGATCAAGCCGCCTGGAACGTGCACCTCGACCAGCTCGGCATCTCGGCCCTGAAGGTCACCCCCAATCCGGTGACAATCGCCACCGAGGGGGCGTTGTGGGGCAGCATCAAGGCGCATGACTTCCTGCCCAACACCGTCATCCTCAGCGATGATGCCGGCCAGTTCAATGTCGGACAGCATGCACTGTGTTGGGTTCATGCCGAGCGCCTGATCCACAAGCTTGACACCTTCACCGATGAGCAACGCGAAGCTCAGCGCAAAACGCGTAATCTGGTCTGGCGGTTCTATCGCGATCTCAAGGCCTATCGCCACAACCCCAGCAAGCAGCGCAAGGCGGCCCTGTGCGCCCGCTTTGACCGCATCTTCACGCAAAACACGGGCTTCATCACTCTCGACCGGCTACTCAAAAGGCTCCATGCAAACAAGGGCGAGCTGCTCATGGTGCTGGACCGCCCAGAGATCCCCTTGAACACCAACGGCTCGGAGAACGATATTCGCTGCCAAGTCACCAAGCGCAAGATTAGTGCCGGCACACGAAGCGATGCCGGACGCGATTGCCGCGACGCCTTCCTGGGCCTCAGTAAAACCTGCACCAAGCTCGGTATCGCATTCTGGCAATATCTCGGATCAAGGCTCGCTGTCCCAAACTTGTCAAACGTCCCGCAACTTCCGGACCTGGTCCGACAGCGCTGCGCCTCCAGCTGACCGCCGCAAGTTTTGCCCCTCTTACCATAGTACGACTTAAGACACTGAAAACAAAAATAAATATGTCCGTCTACGTTCGAGTCCTATCGGCACGCAGAGTTTGCCTCGGGCGACCTGCCTGACGGACCTCCGCGGTATTGCTCGGCCAAATTTTCCGAAGTACCGTCACGGCCGATGGTGCTCGTGACGGTACTGTTTTCCACATAACACATTGAAGAACCGAGATCTTCCCTGTCACGAGCCCTCGAAAATGTGCTGACGGTACTTTTCAGGAGGCATAGGGATGCTGACAATGCC
>JBAVYF010000129.1:0-3622 GCA_049698655.1 Occallatibacter sp.
AACCACCTGCGCGTCTACCGCGAACTGGAGACGGCGGGACTGCCCGTTGCTCTCGTCGCGGCCGTCGAGCCGGACGCGGCCCGCGCCGCCGAGACTGTAGCGAAGTATGCGATTCCCGTCTTTGACACAGTGGACGAACTGCTGGCCGCTGACCTTCATATCGACGCGGCCACCGTCGCCGTTCCCACCGTGCATCATCATGCGGTCGCCTCGACGCTGCTCGATGCGGGCCTCGACCTGTTGGTTGAAAAGCCTCTGGCCGCCAGCCTGGCGGAAGCCGACGATCTGATCGCGCGCGCCGAGCGGGAAAAACGAATCCTGCAACCCGGCCACCTGGAGCGCTTCAATCCAGCGGTGCTGGCCGTCCAGCCGCAACTGCGCCGCCCCATGTTCTTCGAGTCGCACCGGCTCTCCATCTTCACGCCCCGCGCGCTGGATGTTGACGTGGTGCTGGACCTGATGATTCACGACCTGGACATTGTGTTGACCTTTGTCGCTTCGCCGGTGCGCGAAGTGCGCG
Source organism: Occallatibacter sp. (assembly GCA_049698655.1). GTDB lineage: Bacteria > Acidobacteriota > Terriglobia > Terriglobales > Acidobacteriaceae > Telmatobacter. Next base: position 521 of record JBAVYF010000129.1, read on the forward strand.
CCGTGGGCCTGCCGATTCTCTCTCCCAGGGTGGACATCGCCAATGTCCGCGTGGAGTTCGAGAGCGGCTGCGTGGCCAACTTCACCGCCTCCAGAGTCTCGACAGAGCGTGTCCGCAAGCTGCGTTTCTTTGAGCCGCGCCAGTACGTCTCCATCGACTACGCCCGCCAGGATCTGCTGGTGATCAAGATGGATGAAGGAGCAGGTGGAACTCTGCCGCCTGAGATTGCCGCGGCACTTGCGTCCGGCAAAGCCGATCCGGCATTGCTGGCCAGGCTGGCAGCCGCTAGAGCAGCCGGTCCCGCGCCTGGACTCTCCTTCGTCAAGCCGCCGGTTACGCCCGGCGAGCCGCTGCGACTGGAGATTCTCTCTTTCCTGGAGTCAGTGCGAACGCGCCGCGAACCTCTCGTCACTGCCCGCCAGGGCCGCGATGCGCTGGCTCTGGCTCTCGAGATCCAAGCCTCTATGGCCGCCCATGCTCAGCGCGCCGGGCTGGAAAATTTCTTCAACCCCGGCGCGTAGAGATTCAGGATCTTACTTTTGTTGAAGAGTATTTGGATGGATGCCAGAAGCAATCCAGCCACGCCTGCGGAATAGGCCGCGGCCTTCCAGCCGGAAACGTATTCTTCCTTGATGGCCAACACCACCAGCAGTGATAACACCGGCAGGTTCAAGGCCACAGCCGTTGCAACACCCGGCATATAGCTTCGCAGCGCCACGGTAAACGCAATGTGCGGAATCAGAACGTTGGCCAACACAGAAACCATATATCCAAAGGCCAAGTAGGTCCAGACCGTCTGTTTGCCCGAGCTGACGCTCAGCCACGTGACGGCGAAGGCCAGGACAGTCAAAACCGTCACGACAAAACGGAAGAAACCCGGCGTAACGGGGCTATGCCAGAGAACTGCCCGTTTCGACCAACCCGGAAGCCAAATGGCCTCCTCGGCATTGTGCAGAGTCAGGACAATCGGAAAAAGCCACATCAGATTCCGATAACTCATCGCTGTCTCCTTACTCGTTTCCGAGGGCCGCGCTTGATAAGACAAATGCGAAAGGTGGATTGGCTTCAGCGTGAAGACAAGGGAAAATTCTTCTTCACGCAATCCCCAGCACCCGGTTCAAAAAGCCCACAATGTACTTCCACGCCAGGTAGTAGCCCGCCACGGCGGCGAGAAAAATGGGCGCGATCAGCCAGTACGGCACAAAGCAGGCCTGAAAATAGGTGACACCTTGAGCGCCTATTGCAAGAATCCCCAGATAACTAGCCAAGGTGGCGCCAATCGGTGCGCCCAGGAAGGGAAGTATAGCGCCATGCAGGCCGATGGACAGATGGGTGCGCAAGTGCGAAGCCAGGTAAAGCATATTCCACAATCCGAAAAGCGTAGGCACCAGGGCCATGGGAAAGATCACGAAGCGCTCAATGGGAACCGGCACTTGCAGCACCAGCCGCACCACGATGAACACAGTCAGCAGCAGCGGCAGAACCAGCGTGGGCACAAAGATCCCCGCCATGTATGCGCGAAGATAGGGATGGGTATTCATAGCTTCCTCCTTGCAGGCGAGTTGGTTGGCGGCGCATGCGTCCGCTCCGTTCACAGGTAGTAGAGAAGCACGGGAATCGACGCCGGAAAGAAGGCGGCGAGCGCCACAAGGCCGGCCACGAGTGCCCCATCGAACCAAACCCAGACGGGCGAGGCTGGCACGGCGGAGTTCGCGTCCAGTCGCCGCAGCATCGCGGGCCACAGGTCGCGTTCCGGTCCGGCGTCGCCTGACACCGGCGGCAACGCCTGTTGCAAGAGCTTCTTCATGCGCTCCTCATCGTGTTCATTCATGGTGTAATTCCTTGTTTTTCCAGGTCTTTTCTGAGCAAGCGAAGCGCGCGAAAGACGCGCAGTTTGACGGCGGCAACCGAGATATCCAGCGCCGCGGCCACATCTTTTTGCGGCAGCTCCTCGATCACGGCCAGCGTGGCCGCAATTCGCAGCTTCGGCGGCAGACGCCCAAAGGCCAGCGCGGTCTTCAAGCGAATCTCCGCCGTCACAGCCGCATCGGCCTCTGTCGGAGCCGCAGGTTCGGCGCAGGCTTCGAAGGACAGCTCACTCTCTGGCCGCCTTGCCCGCAGCCAGTCGAGCGCCACGCGCGTAGCGATGCGCCGCGCCCAGCCCTCGAAGCCCATCGCCGGATCAAAGCGGCTGCACGCCCGGTGAATGCGCCAGAAGGTCTCGATAGTCAGATCTTCGGCCGCCGCCGGATTGCGTGTGATGCGCAGAATCCAGCCGTAGACCGCGCGCTGATGCTGGCGAAAGAGCGCTTCAAATGCGTCCACTTCACCAAGCTGAAACTGGTTCAGGACGTCGCTCGCTCCGTTCTGCATCCGTCCCTCTCCCTTCTATCTATACTTACTCGCCCGGACAAGAAAAGGTTACATAACTATTTCTAGTCCGGGAACAGTTTGTGCTGTGCCGGTGTCTACCTATAACACAGTGGTTCTGATTGGGATATGCGGAGCGCCTCGAGCCCCGCTCCCCGCGCCCACCTAGCGCGCAGAGTGGTCAGCCCGCTTGCGCCTGAAAATGGCCTCCAAACTCCCGACCGGCGCGGCTGAATCTGTTTCAGGGAGGCTGGCCATGTTTGAAGACTCAACCTTTGAATCCGCAGGCAGAATCCGCACCCGCAGCCGCCGCTGGATGATCGCGGCCTTCAGCTTCAATACCTCCATTCTCGCGGCATTGATTCTGATTCCGCTTATCAGGCCGGAGGCCTTGCCGCATCATTTCATCGCCTTCCTGATGGATGCGCCTCTTATGCCCGAGACTCAGCCACCACAGAAGCCTGCCGAGCCGGCAGCCCGGCCTGCGTCTGAAATGCCGAACGGCGAAATCGTTGCGCCGCGCAGAATCAACCCCGAAATCTACATCGCCAGTAGCCCCGAGCCGCCGGTTCCTTTCAACTCTTCAACCTGGGACCAGGACTCATCAACTCCCGGAGGCGTCCCGTTTGGCAAGCCGGGAGTGACCGTCGTCCGCCCGGACAGAAGCGCGCCGCTGCGCGTCTCCACTCCAGTCGCGGAAGGGTTGCTGATTCTCAAGAGGGTGCCGGTTTA
>JBAVYF010000130.1:0-7609 GCA_049698655.1 Occallatibacter sp.
CAGGCTGTGTGGGCTGGAGTACAAGAGCCTTCTTGTAGTAGTCCTCGGCCTTCCTTGTATCTCCGCGCGATTCCTCCAGGGTTCCAAGAATGGCCAGAGCTCCGGCATTGCTGGGATGGGCCTTCGACCATTGCTCCCAGGCGCCGATCGCATTTGCCGCCTGTCCGCGCTGAACCTGAAGCTGCGCGTAAAGTGCAACCGCCTCGCCATCATCGGGATTTACATCCATGGCTTTCTGAGCCGTAGCGGCTGCCTGATCGAGGTTCTTGTTTTGTATCTGGAACTGAGCGAGTAAATCGTAGAAGCCGCTATTCTTCGGATTCTTCGCGATTTGCGCGTTCATGCGGGCCAGTGCATGGTCCGGCTGCTTCTTGAGGAGATCGTAACCGACCAGCCCGCGCAAGGAAGCAATCGAATTGGGGTCGTACTGTAAAGCTTGTTCCAGCAGCGCGGCTCCTTCCGGGTACCGCTTTTGCGCATAGCGAAGTTCGCCGAGCATTAGATAAGCCTGTGCGCTTTGCGGGGCATTGTTCATTGCGATCTTCATGTCGGCCTCAGCCTTGTCCGGTGAGTTATGGGACAACTCCACCATAGCTCGCCACAGATAACCGCCAGGAAAACGAGGGGCGGCGGCAATCGTCTTGTCGGCCACATCGGCCAGCATGTTCATGTCGCCCCGCTGACCTGCAATGCGCGCAAGTTCCTCCTGTGCCTCCAAGTCCCGCGGATTCAGTTGCGCCGCCATACGAAAGCTCCTCTCGGCCAGAGCGCCATCGCCCTTAACCAGGGCGGCCTTGCCCAGCCAGAACTGAATAAAGGCGTCCTTCGGGGCATCGTTCGCGGCACTTTGAAGGGCGTTGATCGCGTCAACCGACTTGCCATTGTTGAGCAATACAATTCCGTTCAACACAGCGACCTGTGGATCCTTGCCATTCTTCTTCATCAACCCGGTTACCACGGTTTGGGCGGTCGCATAGTCCTTGACTTGAAGAAGAATCCGGACGTATCCCTCCTGCACAGAAACATTCTTGGGGTACTTTTGAGCAAGGCTTGCAAACTCCGCCCTGGCTTTGTCAATCTGACCGGAAGCAGCGTAGTAGTCAGCCAGCATTCGCACTCCCTGCGGGCTGTCCGCAAGATCGTTCGAAGCCTGACGAAGCACTATCTCGGCCCTCGCCTGATCGCCTTGCTTCAAAATCACCTGAGCAAGGGCTTCCCGCGCACTTGGATTCTTCGGATCGGTAGCTACGGCACTCCAGCATACCTGCTCGGCCTCCTGCAAACGGCCGTACTTGACATAGAAAGAGGCGAGCAGCAGTTTGGCATTCACAGACTTCGGATCGAGCGCAACCGACTTCTTCATTTCGTCTTCAACGGAAGAACTTAGAGTGGAATCACCCGCTTCAAGCAATGCAAGGGCCTCATGAAACGCCGCATCGTTCGGGGCCAATTCCAGCGCGCGATGAATTTCAGTCAGAGCTATATCCTTTTGTCCCCTCCTGGCCGCTATTCGGGAAAGTAAAGCGTGGACATCGGCGCTGTTCGGCTGAGCCTCCATCACCGCAACGGCCTGCGCCTGGGCGTCGTCGGTCCGGCCTCCGGCAAGCAGCAGGCTTCCGAGATCAATCCGCGCCTTGTAGTTTGTCGGCTGCAGGCTGACGGTCCGCTGGAGTTCGCCGTAAGCGGCGCTCCACGCACCCATATGGAGGTACGTCTGCGCCAGGGCATAATGCGCATCGGCAAAGTTCTTGTCAATTTTCAGGGCGTTGGAAAACTGAATAACGGCTTCTCTGTCCTTGCCCTGAGCGCTATACCGCTGCCCGCTTTCCAGATATTTATGCTTGCGCACGTTTGGATCGCGGAAGCACCCGGACAATAGAGCGAGCGACAGAAAGAGCGCAACTACCCCAAGAGCCGCGCGACGATTTCTCGGCCTCCAATTGCCATCGAAGCCGGATTGAAATGCTTTAAATCCGCTTTTCATTTTCTTCCATCCTTTCAGGCCGTCTCTTGACCGAAAACTTGAAAATCATTTACTGAGCCACGTTCCATTTCGCTGCTCCTTCAAATGCGCTTAGTCGGGGATAAATCGGGGCAGCATGGGAGCCAGCCGCATGGAGAACTCCTCGGCGCGTTCTCTTGCCGCCGACACCTCTTCATTGGAAGCAATCGGCGTGATTACACGGACCAGTGCCCCATCCGTGCGATTCATCCGTATTGCATCCATGACCATGTAAATCATTGCCGTGTATTCATTTGCTATGCTGCGTCCGTGCGCCTGATACCAGTAGATTACAAACTGCCTCGCCGCACCGTTGGTAATGATATATTCGCCCACCCGATGCGGCTTGCCGTTCACATCGGCCAAATTGACGTAATTTGACGACTCGAAAACCCATCCGGCGCCCGGCAGGCAATGTTTGGGGGAATGGATGGATCGGCCGGTTCTCTGCGTGGGAAAATAACCGATAAAGAGGCCGATTGGCGCCGTTTGCGCGTCGCGGGAATAAATGCGCGAAAGAAAGTCGCCGGCCCCAAGAACATCGAGCGTCTCCTTATCGATTTCCTGGTTGCTTCCCTGCCATCCATCGATATTGCCAGGCAACTGCGCCAATGGTTCGCTAAAAGGATTCCGGTCGGTGCTGGAGCGGGTGTGCAGTAGCAGCGCCGTTCCAACAAGCAGCAGAACCGCGGTCCAGAAACGAAGATTCTTCATGCCTGCCTCCTTTTGCGCGGAAACAGGCTCATCGCGCGATGGACGAGATACAAGAGCGCCAGGGAAACCAGAAAGATCACCCAGCCTGAAAATTCATGAAAAAAGCCCATGGCTTTGTCCGGGTCCCAGTACTGGACGCACAATCCGGTGCCGAGGATGCGTACCGCGTTGGCCGCAATCGCGATCGGAATGCTGGCCACGGCGAGCGCTATTCGCCGTAAGTTGGACTTCTCCAGGAAGTATCCGTAGAAGACCGCCAGCGTGAACAGGCTCATCAGGGAGCGGATGCCGCTGCAGGCCTCGGCCACCTCCAGCTTCATCAAGGGAAGCTCGATGACGTTGCCCTCGCGCAGAACCGGGACGCCGAATAATGGGAGCAGGTTGCTGGCCAGCTTTGAAGCCAATATCTGCAGCGGAAAGGTAATCTGGTTGAATATAATGGCCGGAAGCGGAATGGCCAGCAACAAGACCAGCAACGCGAAGCGCAGCTCCTTCAAGAACTGCGGTCCGCCAAAACAGAGAACCACTCCGGCGAGCAAAATGACGAGCGAAACCCGCGAGAGAAAGAGATTTGATCCGTAGACGCCCAGGAGCAGAACGACCAGCCCAAGAAGCATCACGGCAATTCCGCCCCAGGAAGGGGCGGCTTTTATGCCGCGAAGGGTCTCTCTCTTCTCCCACACCAGATAGGCGGCGAACGGGGGCACCAGGAATCCATGAGAGAAATCAGGTATCTGCCACCAGTCAGTGATCAGCTTCGCCAGCACTTGGTAATAAACCGCCAAGATCAGCAGGCATATCACCACCGAACCCACTGCAAACTGGGCGTAGCGAGAGCGCCAGCCCCTTAGGGGATCCGTAGAAGCCAGTTCGCCTTGAGCCATTTTCCTGGTCCTCGAGCCTTATCGATCCGTACCACTCTACACTAGCAATCGGAGGCCGAAAGTGAAACGGTTCGATTCAGGGGAATTCCCGATGAATTCCCCTTTCATTGGGAATCCGCCTTCCGGTGTTAGTGGAAAATGAATTCCACTTTTCGGGACAATTAATGGTACACTGTTTCCCTGTGGGAGGGGGCAACTATGCCTTTTCTTCGGCGTCGCCCTGGAAAGCGCGTCCCCAAGCCCATATCCCGCAGGGGAAGCCAATTCCTCGTTCTTCTCCCCCAGGTTTGGAACCTGCATTGCTAAAGATGAAGTGAACTTTGGTCCCCTTATGGCAACAATTGCAATGATCCAGAATGGGAAGCGGCAGGCGCGGCCGGCCTCTCCTGCCGAAACGCGGATTCAACACGCGATTGCCCGAATTGCCGAAAGCGACTGCCCGGTCTTGATCCTGGGCGAGCACGGCGCAGGGAAGCGATTTGTTGCCGCGCAAATCCACGCGCAGTCGAATCTGTCGCGCAGCGTGTTCCAGGAGATCCGCTGCATGGATACCAACGCACCGGCCCTGCGGGCTGCGCTCTCCACTAAGGGAACGGTTTATCTTGCTGAAATAACAGACCTTAGTCTTTCCATGCAGGAACTGATCGTCAACGCCCATTTTCGCTCCGGGCAGGTGCAAGGCTGCCGCCTCCTATGTGGTTCGAGCCGCGACCTACCAGAAGAAGTCAAGTCGTGGCGCATGAGAGAGGATTTCTACTACCTCGTCTCAGCCGTTACGCTCCGGATTCCTCCACTGCGCTGCAGGAAGTCAGAGATTCTCTCCATCGCCGATGAGCTTTTGACGCAGTACTCGAAGCAGTTTGACCGTCCCAGGCCGGTTCTCTGCAAGGAAAGCATCGGACATCTGATGGAGCACACCTGGCCTGGCAATCTCTCCGAACTTCAGACGGCAATCAAGACCTTCGTCGCCATTGGGGACCAGGCAATTTCTTTGGCGGCCATCAAGGCGGCGTCGCCATCGGGGAGGCCGGACGGTAACCGCAGGCATCTGCTGCTGAAGGAAGCCACGCGGGCCTCATCGATCCAGCTCGAACGCCAGTTGATCACCGAGGTTCTGGTTTCAACCGGCGGCAATCGGAAACGCGCCGCGGTCGATCTGGGAATCAGCTATAAGGCCCTGCTCTACAAACTCAAGCAGATTGAAACGGAAAACCAATCCGCATTCTGCATGAATGGAGTTGCACTATGAAACCAGTAAGCCTTCTCGTGGCGGCATTTCTTGCTTCGGCGCTTTTCTGCCCTGCTCAAGACAATAAACCAGCAGCGCCGGACACGACCAAGCCGGCTGCGCCGGACACGGCCAAACCGGCTGCACCGGACACGGCCAAGCCGGCTGCACCGGATGCGGCCAAACCGGCGGTGCCCGACAGCTATGTTATCGGCGCTTCTGACGTTATCAGCGTGACCGTGTTCAAAGAGCCGACCTTATCGGGTGGACTGCTTGTCCGGCCTGACGGCATGATCTCTATGCCGCTTCTGGGCGATGTCCAGGCCTCTGGCAAGACGCCGCCGCAGTTGGCGGATGAAATTACGGTCAGGCTCAAGAAGTATGTACAGGACCCTAATGTCACCGTCGTTTTGAGCCAGATGAACAGCAAGAAGGTGTACCTGATCGGCGAGGTTGGCAAGCCCGGACCGGTCGACTTGACTCCCGGCATGACCTTGCTTCAGGCAATCGCCACCTCCGGCGGACTTACCCAGTTCGCAAACTCGAAGAAGATTTACATCTTGCGCAACGATGGCGGAAAGCAGCAGAAGCTTCCCGTGCAATACAAGCAAGCATTGAGGGGCGACGGCTCGCTCAATCTCACTCTGAATCCGGGCGATACGATTGTCGTTCCGTAGGACTGCCCAAATGAGACCATGTCCCACACTCCTGGCGATTCTATTTATCGTCAGTGCCACGACGAGAGCGCAAGTTGTTCCCGCAGCGACCGGCCCCGCCGGGCTGCCGGTCAGCGGCACGCTGCACTACGATCTGCGCTATTCGCAAACCGCGCAGTTTTACGGCGGGCCTGGGGGCGACGTGCAGAGAAGTGTCGCGTCCGGAGAGGTGGCATACGCTAATGCCAGTGCCACCCACCCATTGACGCTGACCTATTCCGGCGGCGATATGTGGAACATTACCGGCACATCCGAGGGAACAGGGGTGTTTCAGCACTTATTGGTGTCGCAAGGCATTCTTAGGCACGCCTGGACATTCAGTCTCAGCGACGATGTGAGCTATATGCCGCAAGCGCCGACCACGGGATTCTCGGGAATCCCCGGCGTGGGCATATTGCCCGTATTACCCGTCGTGCCGGTCCAACCGATCCTGACGCTGAACACGCGTAGCGTCAACAACACTGCAAGCCCGAATTTCACGCATCGCCTCGACCACACAACAAACCTCAGCATCGGTGGCAGCTACAATACCTTGCGCTTCCCTGACGGCAACGGCCTGGATATCGATACGCTGCAGGCGGGCCCGCAAATTACCAGGCGTCTGAACGCTCTCAATTCGATTTCAGGACAATACTCCTTTTCCCGCATCAGTTATCCAGGGTACACATCATTCACCATGGAAACCCAATCCGCGCTGTTTGGCTCCCAGCGCACGTGGAACCGGCATTTGAATACGAACGTAGCCGCCGGACCGCAGTGGATACAGAGTTCAGATAGCGCGCTTATTCCTTCATCGATTGACTTCACAGTGAAGGCGAGCGCAACCTATGGCACCAAGTCAACCTCGGCCATGCTGAGCTATTCCCGGGCAGTCACAGGAGGTTCGGGGGTGCCATCGCAGTTTGGGACACACAACGACGACGTCAACGCATCATTCACGCAACAGCTTGGAAGGAACCTGACCATCAGCGCTACGAGCGCGTACATGCGCACCCAGGGGTTGCAACTTGGATTGCCGCAGATCGGCGTGATCAACGCAGAGTATGGCGGAGTGGCGGCGACGCGGCGATTGAGCAGATATATCATCGTATTCGCGAACTACACGGCAACCCATCAGTCGTCGAGCTCAGTGCTTCCAGCGAATGCCATCAACGGGCTGTCGCAGGTGGTCAGTTTCGGCGTCGGCTACTCTCCGCGGGAAACACACTTCAGGAAGTAACTCATCAAGGAGGCTTATGCTCGGGCATCGTGAACTGACAATGCGGGACTACGAGGAAATGCTGAAGCGGCGATTCTGGCTGATTTCGATTTCCGCGGTCCTCCTTCTGGGAATTGGTCTCGGAATCAGCTACATTCTGCCTCCGCAGTACTTGTCTCAGACGCTGGTGCTCATCGAGCAGCAGAAGGTTCCGGAAGACTATGTGAAGCCCGTCGTCGATGAAGATCTAGGCGCGCGGCTAGCGTCTATGAAGGAACAGATTCTAAGCCGCTCGCGCATTGAGCCGATCATCGAGCGGTACGGCCTGTATGCCGGCGGCAAATACACCATGGACGAGCGCATCGATCTGACGCGCAAGGCCATAGGGATCAATCCGATATCTCCTGGCCAGTCGTCGCGCGGGATGCCGGGCTTCTTTATCACGTTCAAGGCGCAGGACGCGCGCACCGCCCAGCAGGTGTGCGGCGATATCACATCGCTTTTCGTCAGCGCGAATCTCAGCGCGCGCGCGGAGTCTGCCGAAGGCACTACCGATTTCCTCAAGCAGCAACTCGCCGACTCAAAGAGAAACCTCGACGATCAGGATGCAAAACTTGCAGCCTTCGAGCGCAAGTACGTCGGCAAGCTTCCCCAGCAGGAATCGGCGAATACGAACACTCTTCAGGCACTCACGACTCAGCTTGACGCTGCGACCCAGGCGGTGAATCGCATACAGCAAAATGCGACCTTCCTTGAAACCATGATCGCCCAGCAGTCACAGGAATCGCCACGCACCGACCCGGCTACAGGAGCATCAGCGGATACACTCACGACTCAGCTCAAGGATGCGATTACCCAGCAAAAGGA
>JBAVYF010000131.1:0-10623 GCA_049698655.1 Occallatibacter sp.
ACCGTAGATGGATTGGAATGCGAGCAACAAAAAGATTTCGAGCGCCATCAGCGTGAATCCCGTCGCACCCATGCACCATGCTGCCGCCGCACGTGCGCGCCGCTCGCGGGCCGGCATGAACCCAAGAAGCATCGCCATGAAAAACAGGACGAGGAGAGTAGCGCCGAAAACGACCGTGAAGTCCACATGCTCCGCGGCTCGCAGCCAGCCGGCGTAGTCCGGCTTGAACTGCGCACTCCACAATACAACATCAAAGTAGTAGGCGATGGGCGAGAAGTCGCGATTGACTTGTGTCTTGGCCAGCGGCTGCAACTGGTCGCGCACCTGCTCCATTCGATCGGGTGTCATGCGGAAGGGAATGAAGTATTCGCGGACGTACCGCGTCTTCAGGTTGCGATCGAGCAGCCTTGAAACCAGCACATGCGGATCGTCTGTGAGAACATCCGGGCGTGTTGCGGCAAACAGATGAATCGTATCTCCCGGCAGAGCGACAACGTACGGAAAGACTCCTCGCAGTGTGCGGTTGATGCAACGCAGGAACTCAGCCAGGTCGGGGCTGATGGCTTCCTCTGACGAGCGCAGTTGCAGGGCCAATAATCCGCCCGGCGCAAGATGATCGCGCGCAACGCGAAAGAACTCAGCAGTGTAGAACCTGTTCAACTGCGCGGTCTGCGGGTCGGGCACATTCACGATGATCACGTCAAATGCATCGCGAGTCGATTTGAGATAGGCCCGGCCGTCCGCGTAGTGCAGATGCACCCTGGGATCTGAGTAAAGAGGCGCGGACTCGGAGGGAAAGAATTTCCGCGTCACGTCAATCAGCGCGGGGTCCAACTCGACCAGGTCGATGCGCTCAACAGTGGGATGACGGAGCGCTTGAGCAACGCTGCCGCTGGCGCCGCCGCCGATCATCAGAATGTGCCGCGGCGCTGGATGCTCCAGTAGTGCGTAGTGAACTGATTCTTCGGCGGCGCTCTCATCCGGCGAACTGGCAAGGATGAGGCCATTCTCATACAGGCTGCGAATGTTGCCGGTTTCTGTGACCGTCAGGTTACCGTAAATCGAGTCGCGCGATACGAGCAAGAGGAAGCCACGCCACTGGCGCGCCTGCGCGGCTCTCTCCAGCCAGGGCGCAACCCCGGCGAAAATAAAAATTGCAAGCAGTAATGCCGCCGCAATCGCAGCACCAAGCTGCTTGCGCCTCATCCGCAACCAGAGCACGCTTGCCATCGACAGGTTCAGGAGGAGCACGACGCCGGCAATCTGGAACGGCGAAAGAAAGCGCAACAACACAAGGCTGGCGACGATTCCTCCCAGCCCGGAGCCTGCCGCCTCCAACAGATAAGCCGCGCTGACGGCCCGGCGCGCGTCAACGGAGCACTCATGGCCGTACATACGAGCCCCGGCCACAAACAGAGCGCCTCCGGCAACACAAAACACGCTCAGGCAAACCAGCGATGCAAGAAGCACCGGGACCGGACCCACCAGTTCTCCCGGCACAGTTTGGAAAAGGCTTTTGCTGCTGCGCAACGCCCAGATCGTGAGCGGCAGACTGACACCAAGCAGACATTCGAGTACAGCTACGACCCGCCGCGAGCAGCTTTCACGCAGGGCAAGACTGCTGCACACGATGCTGCCCGCAGCGGTCCAGAAAAGCCAGGTGGCGAGCATGATGCCCAGCGAAATCTCATTGCCGCTGAAGACGACCATCAACTCGCGCATCAGTACGATCTGGCCGATGACGGCGCTGAACCCTATCAGCATCAGAGCCGTCCTGACGGCAGGCGCCGGACCTTGCGCCTCGGGCCCTGCGACGGAATGGATACGCGTGTTCATCCGAGCAAAATTAGAATCCCGTTGTCTTAGAAAAGCAAGGGCGGCCAAAAAGTTCCCGAAGTTGAAAACTATTTGGAGAAATGGGAAGACAGGGTGGAGTGGAAACGCATCAAACTTATGTAACCAGTAGAGCACCAATGATACAAAACGTGTATTTGCATTCCTCGGGTTACCACAAGAGATTGCGGTATTTTCTGACTGCGACAGCGCGATTTCCACCCTCTATGTTGCGGTCGCCTGAGTCATGCGGACACACCCCTGCAATAAATTGCTAACTATCTTTGTATTGCGATGATTCTAAATACGTTATATTTATTATTTCTTTCTCTTCTTTCCTGCCATTACCGCCCGCACAGCACTTATGAAAATTAAGTGGCGCCCGGAGTTAACACTCTAACTATTTAGACAAGGAAAACTTTACGTTCGGAAAGCATTGAAACACCATGGATATTTCAGTCCTGCTAACGAGAGCAGAGTGACACGCGTCACAGCCGCGCATCTTTGCGCAGCCGAGAATAGTTAGGGTTTTGGGAAGAACATTCTCACAGACCAATGAAGCTGTTTTCAGCGTGCGAAAGATAAGCTAAAGAGTTGGTTGGCGGAGAGCGGTCTGAGCAGGGAAACTCAAATGTAAGGCCGCTGCGGTCGCGAGTACGGAGGCAACCGGAGATGAACTGGCGCGAAGAATATCGGAGCAAGTGCATGGATGCCGCTCAGGCGCTGGGAGCGGTTCGCTCCGGCGACCGTGTATGGATCCAGTCCGGTTGTGGCACGCCGTCGACTCTGGTGAATGCGCTGGTGGCACGTGCGTCCGGGCTTCGCAATGTAGAAATCGTTCACATGAAGACGCTGGGCGACGCAGATTACACCAAGCCTGAGTACGAAGGAATATTTCGTCATCGCGCATTGTTTGTGGGAGACAATGTTCGCGAAGCAGTGGTCGCGGGCCGCGCCGACTATACGCCCATCTTCCTCAGCGACATTGAAGGCTTGTTTTCAAGCGGCGACTTGCCCCTGGACGTCGTGTTGATGCAGGTTTCGCCGCCGGATGACCACGGATTCGTGACCCTGGGAACAACTATTGACTGCACGTTGAACGCAGTTCGTTTCGCCCGGACGGTGATTGCCGAAGTGAATGAGCGGATGCCGCGCACGCATGGCGAGACGGCCGTTCATATCAGCCACATCACCGCGATTGTGGAAACATCGCGGCCGGTGTTGGAGCTGCATCCCGAACAGTTCACCGCGATGCACCGCAGGGTTGCCGAGAATGTTGCCTCGCTGATTCCAGACGGAGCAACGCTGCAGACCGGAATTGGCGGAATTCCCGATGCTGTGCTGGCCTGCCTGGGAGATAAGCGCGACCTGGGAATCCACAGCGAACTGGTTGGGGACGGCGTGATCGATCTGATGGAGTCGGGCATAATCAACGGTGAGCGCAAGTCGCTGCACCGCGGCAAGGCGGTGATCGCATTCATACTCGGATCGCAGCGGCTCATCGATTATATTCGCGACAACCAGGCCTTTGAGTTCCGTCCCATTAGCTACACCAATGATCCGTATGTGGTGGCGCAGAACGACAAGATGGTGGCCATCAACGCGGCTCTGCAAGTGGACCTGACGGGGCAGGTGTGCTCGGACTCGCTGGGAATCAAACCTTATAGCGGGTTTGGCGGACAAGTGGATTTTATTCGTGGCGCCTCGCGCTCTAAGGGCGGAGTGCCGATCATCGCGCTGCTTTCGACTGCGCGGCACGGCACTGTTTCGCGGATTACCCCAATGTTGGAGCCGGGCGCAGGCGTAGTGACCTCGCGCGCCGATGTGCATTACGTGGTGACCGAGCACGGCATTGCGTACCTGCATGGGAAGACGCTGCGTGAACGGGCGGAAGCACTGATTGCCGTTGCTGATCCGAGCTTCAGGGATGAATTGGAAGATTTCGCGGTGCGCTCTCATTACATGGAGCACAAGGCCGTGGCCGTGCTTGCCTGATGGTTTGTGGCTTGCCGGAGAGGAGTGGAAATGATGGATGTGGAGAAGCAGGACCGAGGCTTGCTGCGGGTGGATGTGGATGAGTGCAAGGGCTGCGGGCTCTGTGTGGAAGCGTGTCCGCCGAAGGCGATCGCCCTCAGTGAGCGGTTGAATCACTACGGCTATCGCACGGCAACGTATGCGGGCGCGGGCTGCACGGGGTGCGGAATCTGTTTCATGGTCTGTCCCGAGCCGGGGGCGATTACAGTGTTGAAACTCACGCACCATTCGGAACACGGCGTTGTAACAGGCATCGTGGAGCAAGCCCATGCATAAACAACTGATGAAAGGCAACGAAGCGATTGTGAAGAGCGCGATTCTCGCCGGGTGTCGCGCGTTTTACGGGTACCCCATCACACCGGCCAGCGAGATCACTGAGGCGGCGGCGCTCTACATGCCGCAGGCAGGCGGAGTGTTCTTGCAGGCGGAGAGCGAGGTCGCGGCCATCAACATGCTGTACGGCGCGGCGGCGACGGGTGTGCGGTCGATGACGTCGTCGAGCGGGCCGGGGATCAGCCTGATGCAGGAAGGCATCAGCTACATGGCAGGCGCGGAACTGCCCTGCGTGATCGCGGACATTACCCGCGGCGGTCCTGGCTTGGGCAACATCGCCTCCGAACAGGGCGACTATCACCAGGTGGTGAAGGGCGGCGGCCACGGCAACTATCGGACCATCGTGCTGGCGCCGCATTCCGTGCAGGAGATGGCGGATTTGACCGCGCTGGCCTTCGAACTGGCAGACCGCTATCGCAACCCAGTGGTGCTGTTGGCGGATGGATTCATCGGGCAGATGATGGAGCCGGTCGAGTTTCCGCAGACGGCCCGCGAGCCGCAGCAGCCCGAATGGGCCGTGGCGGGCACCAAAGAGACGCGTGGCAACTACGTCACGTCGATGCATCTCGATAACGACGCGCTGGAAGCGCATCAGATCCACCTGGAAGCGAAGTATCGCCGCGCGCAGGAAGTTGAGACGCGCGCCGAAGAGTGGCGCACGGATGACGCGGAGATTGTGCTGGTAGGTTACGGAATCGTGGCGCGGATTTTGAAGGCCGTCGCAGTCGAGGCCCGCGATCTCGGTCTCAATGTGGGCGTGCTGCGTCCGATCACGCTGTTTCCATTTCCTACTAAGCATTTCCAACAGTTAGCCAAGAGCGCACGCGTCTTCGTGGTGGTGGAAATGAGCAACGGCCAAATGGTGGAAGATGTGCGGCTGGCGCTGAATGGGGCGCGTCCGGTGGAATTCTTCAGCCGCGTGGGCGGGAATGTGCCGTCGCACGAAGAGATACTCCGGATTGTGAAAAACCTGGCGCGGCAAACCCCGTCGGCAATGCAGCCGGAAGAGGAGCGGATGGCAAATGTCTAGCGAGATGGTTTCTGAATACGAAGTTTCGCATTCCAGGCCCAAGGCATTCTTCACGCGCTTCACGCGCAAGGAAGAGCTGCAGCACCAGACGCACTATTGCCCAGGGTGCGGGCACGGCCAGGTGCATAAGATGCTGGCGAGGGCTATCGATGAGTTGGGCATTCAGGACAGGACGGTCCTCATCAGCCCGGTGGGTTGCTCGGTGCTGGCCTACAACTACTTCGACGTGGGCAATGTGCAGGGCGCGCACGGGCGCGCGCCGGCCGTGGCCACGGCGATAAAGCGGAGCAGGCCGGAGAGCATCCTGATCAGCTACCAGGGCGACGGCGACTTGTCGTCGATCGGGGCCGCTGAGATCCTTCATGCGGCCAATCGAGGCGAAAATATCACGGTCATCTTCGTCAACAACGCGATCTACAGCATGACCGGCGGACAGGTGGCGCCGACCACCCTGCTGGGGCAAAAGACCGCGACAACTCCGAATGGAAAAACCGCGGCGTCCGAAGGCTATCCGCTGCACATCAGTGAACTGTTGGCGACGCTGGAGGCTCCGGTCTACATCGAGCGCGTAGGCCTGGGAGACAACAAACAGATTGCGCAGGCAACGCGCGCCATACGGCGTGCCGTGGAAAATCAGGTGCGCGGACTGGGCTTCTCGCTGATCGAGGTGCTGTCCCCCTGCCCGACGATCTTCAAAATGACTCCGGTCGAGGCGCAGCACTGGGTGCGCGATGTGCTGGCTAAGACTTTTCCGATCAAGGTGATTCTGGATCGCACGAAAGAGGCACAGCCACGGCCGTTGCCCGAGGCCGCGCCGGCGCTTGAACGGATTCCGCAAATTCTTGGCGTCGCCAGCGAGTGTCTGCCGGATGGCAATCCGGTTGTGCACGATGTGACTGCGCCGGACCTGGATCTTCGCGTGCGGGTTGCCGGCTTTGGCGGTCAGGGAGTCTTGCTGCTGGGCGAAGTGCTGGCCGAGGCCGGACTGGATGCGGGCCTCGAGGTTTCCTGGCTGCCGTCGTATGGACCGGAGATGCGCTCAGGCACCTCCAACTGCCATGTGCGTCTCTCCAGGCATGAGATCGATTCGCCCATGGTGATGAATCCCAATGTGCTGGTGGCGATGAATGAACCCTCGCTCAGGAAGTTCTACAAGGACGTGTCGCCGGGGGGATGGATTCTATACAACGGCGAGACATTCCCGGACGATTGCGCGCAGGAAGAAGTTCACGTGCTGGCGTGTCCCTTCACGCATGTGGCCGACGAGCTGGGTGATTCACGAGCCTGCAATATGGTGATGCTGGGCGCGCTGCTGGAGATCGCCGGAGTATTGCGGTACGCAAACATCGATGCGGCTCTGAGGCTACTGGTGAAGAATCCGCGCTGGATCGAATTGAACAAGCGCGCGCTGGCGCTGGGCCGGGAGCTTTACAAAGAGTCGTGCCTGGACTCGTGCCGGGAGGTGTGCCATGCAAGCTGATGGAAATCCAAATTTGATTGTGTATTTCGGCGGGCAGTATGTTCCGCTCGCCGAGGCGCGGGTGGGCATCCTGACACATGCCCTGCACTACGGATCGGGCGTGTTTGAAGGGATTCGCGCGCATTGGAACGAAGCGCAGCAGGAGCTGTTCGTGATGCGCCCCGTGGATCACTATGAGCGATGGAAGCAGAACTGCGGCTTTCTGCGGATTGTTGTTCCGCTGTCGCCCGAGGAGTTGAGCAAGATAACCCTCGAGCTGATGCGCAAAAACGCTTTTCGAACGAATGTCTATGTCCGGCCGCTGGCCTACAAGAGCGCGGAACGCATCGGCGTGAGCTTCGACGACCAGGATGCCTTTGCGCTGATCGCGCTGCCCTTCGGCGATTATCTGCCCACTGACCGGGGACTGCGCGCGGGCGTGAGTTCATGGCGGCGCATCGGCGACAATGCGATTCCGGCGCGAGGCAAGATCTGCGGGGCATATGTGAACAGCGGGCTGGCCAGCGACGAGGCCCGCCGTTGCGGCTTCGACGAAGCCATTCTCCTGAACGAGGCGGGCCATGTTGCCGAAGGGGCAACCTGCAACATTTTCATGGTGCGCAAGGGTAAACTGATCACGCCGTCGGTGACCGAGAACGTGCTCGAGGGAATCACGCGCGACACGGTGATGGTGCTGGCACGGCGGGAACTCGGCCTGGAGGTTGTGGAACGCCCCATCGACCGCAGCGAGCTGTATGTTTGCGACGAGCTGTTCTTCACCGGAACAGCGGTGGGCGTTGCGCCCATCGTCGATGTCGATCACCGGCCGGTGAAAGATGGAACCATCGGCGCAATCACAAGCAAGCTGCAACATTTGTACTTTGATGTGACGCGCGGGCATTTACAGGCTTATCGGAATTGGCTGGCGCCGGTTTACAAACTCGGACAGAATGGCGATCGGAATCAGGAAAATCCGGCAGAATTGGTTGCCGGTTGATTGCTGCCCCTGTCGAAAGCGTTAGTGAACCAGCTCAGCTAAGGAGGAAGAACACAGAAGGGCACTACCAGAGTTGCAGAGAACGCCTCTGGCATCCGGCGACGCCAATCACGGTGGAGCTGCTGCCTCAGGCATCAAGTGATCGCTGCGTAATTATTGCGGCGTTTGTTTTGTTAACCCGTTCAGTACCTGAAATTGGAGGAATGACTTATGAGTGCTGCCATGGAGTCCCGCAAGGCTATTGCGGAGGACTACGTCAATCAAATTCTCAACCTTGTGAAAACCAAGAACCCTTGCGAGCCGGAATTCCACCAGACCGTTCTTGAAGTGGTCGAATCCCTGAAGCCCGTGTTGGAGCGCCACCCGCATTATCAGGAAGAGAAGATTCTGGAGCGCATCACCGAGCCGGAACGAGTGATCATGTTCCGCGTACCTTGGTTCGACGACAAAGGCAAAGTACAAGTCAATCGCGGTTTCCGCATCGAAATGAACAGTGCCATCGGGCCCTACAAGGGCGGATTGCGCTTGCACCCCTCGGTCAACCTCGGCATTTTGAAGTTCCTGGCCTTTGAACAAGTGTTCAAGAACTCGCTGACCACGCTGCCCATGGGCGGCGGCAAGGGCGGATCCGATTTCGATCCCAAAGGCAAGAGCAACAACGAAGTCATGCGTTTCTGCCAGAGCTTCATGTGCGAACTGGAACGCCACATCGGTCCCGATACAGACATACCGGCCGGCGACATCGGCGTGGGCGGGCGCGAGATTGGCTATCTGTTCGGACAATACAAGCGGCTGCGCAATGAGTTTTCCGGCGTTCTGACCGGCAAGGGCCTGGGATGGGGCGGTTCGTTGATCCGTCCCGAGGCCACCGGCTACGGCTGCGTGTACTTTGCCGACGAAATGATCAAAACGCGGAAAGACACGCTGGAAGGCAAAGTCTGCCTGGTTTCCGGCAGCGGCAACGTCTCGCAATACACGGTCGAGAAGCTGCTTGACCTGGGCGCGAAGACCGTCACGTTGTCCGATTCCGACGGCATGATCTACGATGCCGACGGCATTGACCGCGAGAAGCTCGCCTACGTCCTCGACTTGAAGAACAACCGCCGCGGCCGCATCAAGGAGTATGTCGAGAAGTTCAAGAAGGCCGTCTACACTCCCGTCGACCCGAAGCTCGACTACAACCCGCTGTGGAACATCAAGGCCGATTGCGCGTTCCCGAGCGCCACGCAGAACGAGATCAACGAGAAGGACGCAGCCAATCTCATGAAGAATGGCGTGAAGCTGGTCTGCGAAGGCTCGAACATGCCGAGCTCGCTCGAAGCTACGAAAGCGTTCATCGATGCCAAGGTCCTCTACGGACCGGCCAAGGCCTCCAATGCCGGCGGCGTTGCCACCTCCGGACTGGAAATGACGCAGGACAGCATGCGCATGTCTTGGACACGTGAAGAAGTTGACGCTCGTTTGCACAAGATCATGATCGCTGTCCACAAGAACTGCTTCGAAACGGCCGAGAAGTACGGCACGCCGGGCAACCTGGTGAACGGCGCCAATATCGCGGGCTTCCTGAAAGTCGCCGACGCGATGCTGGATCAGGGCTTGGTCTAAGCCTTAGCAACGCTACAATGCAAAACGCGGGAGGGAGCAATCCTTCCCGCGTCTTTTTTTTGCAAATTCACTCATCGTGTGCCTGCGCCCGACTCTCGCTCAGGATTGAATCCGGGCGACCTTGTGACTCGGGATGCTGCCGCCCCAGAATTACGGATGGCGGTGCAGAACGTGGACGGCGATGTCCGGCCAAAACTCGCGAAACGTATTGGTTAAGGCATCGCGACCGATGGCATACGTGTATTTGCTGGCAAGCGCGCCTGCGGTTCGATCCTTGCTCGGATAGTAGGCCATTGAGATTCCCTGGGACATGCCGCGGCCGAATATCTCGGAGGCATTGAATTCATTGTGTCCGTGGTAGTCCGGCGTGATGAGAACGCGGGATGCCGCGTAGATTCCACGACCCAGGATACTGCCCTCGCCCTTGGCATAGTAGCGCTCGTCCTGATGAAGCACCGTCGGCAAGGCAAAGATGACCAGATAGTTGCCGTCGGTTTTATCGACAAAGCCGCGCCAATAATATCTTCCGAAGCCGGGTACGCCTTTTCCCAACTGAGTATGCGCATCCGATCCCTCGGCCATCAACGAGGTGATGCCGACGAAGACATACGACGAATAGTCGAAGCTGTTCTGTGTGGCAATCTTGAATGCTTGGCGAGGCGTCGGCGGCGGTGGAATCGCTCCCGCGCTGACAGCGCGGTAGTTGGGCATGACGCCGAGGATTCGCTTTGGTTGCTGCTTCGAGATGGGAATCGGCGCGGAACCTGAGGCCGGCTGTGGCGCGGCTGGACTTTGCGGAGCTGGAGTCTTCTGGGTCGAAGCCGGTTGATCCTGAGCCGTGCCGTTGGCAGGCGCAGACTGCGCCTGCGGCGCATCGGGAAGCTCCGCAACAACAGTCAGCCCGGCGCCAGGTTCCTGAGCAAAAACAGTGGGGGACAATGCCACAAGGCCGAAGCCAGTTGCGAGCGTTGCTGAGAGAAGAAAAAAAACAAGACGCATCCATTCACCAGTTTGAGAGTCTGCGCCCACCTAGGCGGCTCACCTCAACAAAGGGCGAATCGGACCGGGGGGCTAACTAAAGGGTAATCACCGCAGTCTGCGGGCTTTGCTCCACGCACACTCCGGGGCAACGCTTCATAGTCTGTAGCCACTACCTGCTCATTAGACGTAATTCCCCACCCTATGGACACAGGAATCTGCCCTAGACCCCAGGGCCTATACGCTACGAGAGCCTGTCAAACCTCGCCTCTTGCAGTTTTTTATTAGGCTTTCTTGGAGTTGTCAGTGTAGAGTACCCCTAAATTAGCTCGCGAGGAGGTAGTTTCAATGCCC
>JBAVYF010000132.1:0-6519 GCA_049698655.1 Occallatibacter sp.
GCGCAGTCCATCGGCGAGCCGGGCACGCAGTTGACGATGCGCACCTTCCACGTGGGCGGCACGGCCAGCCGCGTGCAGGACAAGTCGCTCCTGGACGCCAAGAACAACGGCACGGTGCGCTTCATCAACCTGAACTATGTGGAGAGCAAGGACGGCACGCTGGTGGCCATGAACCGCTCCGGCTCGATCGCCATTCAAGACGAGCGCGGCCGCGAGAAAGAGCGCTACCAGGTGGTTTACGGCGCGCGCCTTAAAGTCAAGGACGGCGAGCACGTAATACTGGGCCAGTTGCTGGCCGAGTGGGATCCGTACACTTACGCCATTCTGACCGAGATCGGCGGCGCGGTGCAGTTCAAGGACCTGCAGGAAGGCATCACGCTGAACGAAGAAGTGGACGAAGTGACGGGCCTCTCGCGATGGGTAGTGGCCGACTCTCCGGATGAAAAGCGGCAGCCGGCCTTCGTGGTGAAGAACTCCAAGGGACACAAGCGGTATCTGTTGCCGCGCGGCGCTCACCTGATGGTGCAGGACGGCGAAGATGTGGGTCCGGGCGACGTACTGGCGAAGATTCCCAAGGAGAGCACGCGCACCAAGGACATCACCGGCGGCCTTCCGCGCGTTGTGGAGCTGTTTGAAGCGCGCAAGCCGCGCGAGACAGCCATCATCAGCGAGATCGACGGCGTGGTGCGATTTGGCGAAGTTTCCAAGGGCCAGCGCAAGATCTACGTGACCGCGGACAACGGCGACGAGAAGGAGTACCTGGTGCCGCGCGGCATCCACGTGAACGTGCAGGAAGGCGAGCGCCTGGGCGCCGGTGATCCGCTGATGGACGGCCCGCTGAACCCGCACGACATTCTGGACGTGCTGGGCGAGAAGGCGCTGCAGGCTTACCTGGTGAACGAGATTCAGGAGGTCTATCGGCTGCAGGGCGTGGCCATCAGCGACAAGCACATTGAGGTCATTGTGCGGCAGATGCTGCGCTGGGTGCGGATCGACGATGTGGGCGACAGCAACTTCCTGCTCGAACAGCAGGTGGACCGCTTCCGCTTCCGCGAGGAGAACGAGCGGGTGCTGGCTAATGGAGGCCGTCCGGCGACCGGACGTCCGCTGCTGCTGGGCATCACCAAGGCGTCGCTGTCTACCGACAGCTTCATCTCCGCGGCCAGCTTCCAGGAGACGACGCGCGTGCTCACCGAAGCCAGCATCAACGGCGCGGTGGATAACCTGCGCGGGTTGAAGGAGAATGTGATCGTCGGGCGTCTGATTCCCGCCGGCACGGGCCTGGAGTACTACCGCAACGTCCAGCTTTCACCGGAGCTGGAGGAGGCGGCGGCCCGCGTGCAACAGGAGGTTTCGGCGGAGATTGAAGCCGCCGAGCGCGAACTGGATCTGATGCGCCAGGAGGGCGAGGCCGAGGAGATGGCGGCCGAGTAACTAGGGCCAGCGGCCTTCGGCAGTCTCAGGTCAGGCCGTCCAGGCGATGCTTTTTGCATTGCCGGTTGGCAAATAAGAAAGGCCCGGCGCTATGCCGGGCCTTTTTGTGCGCGATTTTGGGTCGCGGTGGCGGGATTATCGTCCCCGGCTGCAATGATTTCGGCCTGTCTCGTGGAGTGCTTGGCCACGTACATGGCGGCATCGGCGGCGCTCAGGAGGCCGACCCCGGTGGCGCCGTCCGCGGGATAAATGGAGTAGCCAAAGCTGGCCGTGCCTTGCAGTACCTTTCCACCGACGGCGAACGGATCGTTGAAGCAATGGTCCAAACGCCGGACAATCTCCTCGATATCGGTGCGGTTACGCACTATCGGAAGCAGCACGGCAAACTCATCGCCGCCTAGCCGCGCCAGCAGGTCATGGGAACGAAGCTGCTGCTTCATGCGCCGTGCAACCTCCTGAAGGTACAGGTCTCCAATGTGGTGGCCGTAGCGGTCGTTGATCGGCTTGAACCTGTCGAGGTCGATGTAGATCAAGCCGAAGATGCTGGCATTCTCGCGCGCCTCTTCAATCTGGGTGTCCAGGCGCTTCCCCAGCGAAAAGCGGTTGTGGATATTGGTGAGCGGGTCGAACTCCGAGCGGCGCAACAGGTCGGAGTAAAGCCTGCGGGTATCCATGGCCAGCATGGCCAGCTTCGCCCCCACGGAGAGGACCTCCTTTTCATGGACGAATGTTTGTTGGGTACCCGGCAAAATCGTGGAATGAAGGCCGGCAAAGAGGGTGCCAAGCGGTGGTCCGGAGCGGGCCGGAATCTCTTCGTCGAGGACGCGCAATCGGTCCACATTCGGCGGGTAATGGCCAAGCCGCGCTCCATCCGTGACCTCGCACCAGCAGGGAGCGCCATTGAGCATGAGGGAGATCATTTCGGTTATCTCTTCGAGGATTTCTGCCAGGGGTTTTGAGCTGTTGATGCCCTCAAGGATGCGGCTGCGGCGCTGTTCGAGAAAGGCCATTGCGGCCAGTGTGCCAGTCTGACGGCGCACTTTTGTATTGAGGGCCCATCCCCAGGCGCCCACTGCAATCACCACCAGCAGCATCATTCTGAGCATAATGGTGAGGTTGCGAACGGTCAGCAAGGACGGACCTGCGACGACTGTAATGTCGTCAAAGGAACGCAGCAGGATGTTGAAGGGCACTTCAACTTCGGCGGGGTCGAGGGCATTAGTTTGCACGGCCATGCAAATGCCGGTGACGCGGATTCTGCTTCCCTGCGGAACTTCCTTGATCGGCAGGGGCGAGCCTTTGGTGGGCGGATGGCGGTAGATCGCGGTGAGGAGCTTGCCGTCGGAGACCAGGACAAACTCATCCTGCGAGGCCTCCCGGATCACGGTCACCACCTGTCCTTCAATGGAGACGAGATCGCTCTGATGGCCATCGGGGTTGCCGCTGTTCCAGGCAGCCAGTTGACGCCACGTTGAGGGTTGAGCCGGTTGGGGCTTGAAGATGTGGGTGTCCTGGATCTCGCCGTCGGTCAGGGCCAGAAAGTTGGATCGGACATCGGGAAAGCCGGTTGCCTCGGCAACATCGCCGATCTTCATGGGATCGCTGGCATGGGTTGAGATCCAGAGGCTATTTGAGCCGTCTTGAAGCACGATTGCCGAACCCGGCTGATAGTACGTGATGGTTCCCTGGACACGCACTCTGCGCGTCAAATCGTGCAAAGAATAAGCGGACAGCACCTTGCTCATGGGCGTGATGGGAAGCGAGTCCGGACGCGTCTTTGCGCGCCTCGGAATCTTCACATCCGCCACCGATGAAACTTCAGGCAGGATGCCGGAGAGCTGCATCTTGCTGTCGTACATTCCCGATACAGCCCCGATGACTTCCAACTCCGCGTCCAATAGCCCCTTGAGCTTGCTCAGATCGCTGCCGT
Organism: Occallatibacter sp.; assembly: GCA_049698655.1. Taxonomy (GTDB): domain Bacteria; phylum Acidobacteriota; class Terriglobia; order Terriglobales; family Acidobacteriaceae; genus Telmatobacter. The sequence continues at coordinate 3,365 of JBAVYF010000132.1, forward strand.
TGATGTCGCAGTAAGTAACCGTAGCCTCGAAGGCCACGGGCAGCCCTTCTCTGGCCTCGGCGCTGGCGAGGGAAAGAATGGCATGCAGAGTGGTGAGCGTGCCATGCGGATACGCAGCGCAGGCTGCCGAGGCCGATGCAAGGATGAAAGCGAAGACAGGAACGAATCTCTTCATCGAAAATATCGGGCTGAAAGAATTTTGCATGAACAGCCTCTGCAGGTTCTAATCGGCCCTTCCTGCCGGATCAATCAGGTTATACGGGGATAGCCGCGCGCCATAGAACCAGCGAAAGACGCTGGAAATAGATTACCTCTCATCGTACTCTCATTGAAATCTGATTTAATACCCTTTGGGGTACAAGAGTTTTTTTGCGTCTAAATCGCCGGCTTACCCCGGCCTGTTTGGTCTGCCTGCCCCGGCGCTTGCATGGCAGGGGTGGCAGGCCGGTTTCCTCCACAAGGAGATATTTCAATGTCGAATTCCGCTGAAGTTTCCAACCCTGCATCGTCACCTTCGCACTACGGCGCGCAGGCGCAACCTCCCCGGCGCATCCGGGTAATTGGCGTTCCTTTGGACCTGGGCGCGAGCCGCCGCGGGGTGGACATGGGGCCCTCGGCGGTGCGCGTAGCCGGGCTGGAGGCTCGGCTGGAAGCGCTGGGCCACCAGGTGACGGACGGGGGCAACATTCGTGTGGAGATTGCCGAGACACAGGCCGCGGGCAAGGAAAACGCGCACTATCTCAAACAAATTGCCCAAACCTGCACGCGCACCGCCGAGGCGGTGGTGAAGACCCTGGAGGAAGGGATGACGCCGCTGGTGCTGGGCGGCGACCACTCGCTGGCCGCCGGGTCGGTTTCCGGCGTGGCGGAGTTCTATCGCCGCAAGGGGGCGAAGATCGGTGTGGTGTGGATTGATGCCCACTCGGACATCAACACTCCGGAGACCTCGCCCTCGGGCAACGTCCACGGTATGCCGCTGGCCGCGCTTCTGGGGCTGGGGCCGGAGGCGCTGGGCAACATCTTCGGCTATGCGCCCAAGATGCTGGCGGAGAATACGGTGCTGATGGGTGTGCGGGATATCGACGCCGCCGAGCGGGAGAACATTCGCCGTGCTGGAGTGGCTGTGTACACCATGCGCGACATTGACGAGCGCGGCATGAGGACGGTGATGGAAGAGGCGCTGCGCGTGGCCGGACGGGGGACTGCCGGGTACCATGTCTCGCTGGACATGGACTGGATCGACCCGGAGGACGCGCCGGGTGTGGGCACTCCGGTGCGCGGTGGAGCGACCTACCGCGAGGCGCACCTGGCGATGGAGATCATTGCCGACCACGGGCGTCTGCTGAGCTTCGAGATCGTCGAAGTGAACCCGGTGATCGACGAGCACAACCGCACGGCGGATCTGGCGGTGGAGCTGGCCTGCTCGGCGTTTGGGAAGAAGATCCTTTGAGGGGTTCTACACTGGATCAGTGCTGATTTTTTAGCGCCCTGTGCGGTGATCAAAGAAAACAATGGCAAACAAGCTGCGGGTGGGAATTCTTTTTGGCGGGCGGAGCGGGGAGCACGAGGTCTCGCTGCTTTCGGCGGCGTCGATTTTGACGGCGATTGACCGGCAGAAGTTCGAGGTGGTGCCGATCGGCATCAACAAGGCCGGGCACTGGCTGACCTCGGGGGCGGCGCAGGGGCTGCTGCAAGGGGCTGCGCCGGCCGCGGGCGGCGGGAACGAACCAACTCCAAAACCAGAAAAAGAGCTGCGGGCGGGCGATCCGGCGGCTACTCCAGGGGCGCGCGTGCTGGCCGAGGGGCAGCCTGCTCTGATGGCGCCGGAGCCGGCGGAAGCGAAGACTTCCGCGCTGGCGCGGGGCGGAGTTGCGGCTTTGGACAGCCATGCGGCGCTGGGCGGGCAGTCGCTGGACGTGATCTTTCCGGTGCTGCACGGGACCTTCGGCGAGGACGGGACGATCCAGGGGCTCTTCGAGCTGGCGGGGATCGCGTATGTTGGCTCGGGCGTGCTGGGCTCGGCTGCGGGGATGGACAAGGATGTGATGAAGCGGCTCTTTGCCCAAGCCAGGCTGCCCATCGTCCGGCACGTGACGCTGCTCCGCGCCGAATGGGAGAAATCGCCGCGCAAGGCTGTTGCGCAGGTGGAGTCGGCGCTCCAGTACCCGGTCTTTGTGAAGCCGGCGAACCTGGGCTCGTCGGTGGGCATCAGCAAGGCGCATGACCGCAAGGAACTCACGGCCGCGCTGAGGCTGGCCGCCAGGTACGACCGCAAACTGGTAGTGGAGCAGGGTGTGGGCGGAAAAAAGGCCAAGGCGCGGGAGTTTGAGGTTGCGGTGCTGGGCAACGACGACCCCCAGGCAAGCGTGGTGGGCGAGATCATTCCCAGCAAGGAGTTTTACGACTACGAGGCAAAATATCTCTCTGAGGGCTCGACGGCGGTGATTCCGGCGCGGTTGAGCAAGGCCGAGGCGAAGCAGGTCCGGGAGATGGCTATCGCGGCATTTCGGGTCTGTGATCTGGCGGGCCTGGCGCGGGTGGACTTCCTGATGGAGCCGGAGGGTAGGCGGCGCATCTTTTTGAACGAGGTGAATACCATGCCCGGATTCACCAAAATCAGTATGTACCCCAAGCTGTGGCAGGCTTCGGGACTCAGCTACACGGAACTGATCACGCGGCTGATTGAGCTGGCCCTGGAACGGCAGGCGGAGAAGAACAGAACGACCTACAGCAGGGAGTAAGCAGGGACTAAGGGACGTAGGGACGTAGAGACTGAGGGAACAGAGGACTTGCTGCCGGTGTCTAACTTGATAGTGGTGAAACAGGCGCGGGAAGGGCAAATTATCTCGACATTCCTCGCATTGAGGTTTGTGCTTTCCCACCCTTGCAGCGGAAAAAAGCCGCAAGGATGGGGCACGGGAACTTTTTGGCTATTCCCTAGTCCCTTAGTCCCTGGTCCCTTTGTTGCCGTATCCTAGCTTTGAGGCACCCATACTATGACCCTGCTTGACGCTCCAGTTTTTGACGAAGTTCGCGAACACCGCCGGCGTGTGATGTTATACAGCGTGGCGGGGCTGCTGCTGGTGTTGTTTGTGGGCTGGTGGCTGGTGGCCGGCCGGCCGGTAGACTGGCCCTGGAACTGGAACAACCACCTG
>JBAVYF010000133.1:0-1534 GCA_049698655.1 Occallatibacter sp.
CGCCGCCACTTTTTATTTGACATTCATGCCAGCTTCATGAGATAAGGGGCTTGTAAATTCTTCACACGTTACCCGTTCCAGATTCGAGTTCCGGTAATTATCATGCCGGGGGACCGTGATTTCGCCTGGAGAAAATCTCCTTTTTGACCAGGCTTTCTAAGAACTTGTTGAAATTCGGTTGATCTGTGCGGGTTTATTGGCGATCTGTGTCGTACCGTTGGCTGAACCGGTTTGGATCTCGCGTTTTGCGAGTGTTTACGCGGCTTTTCGGGCCTTTCCGAAGGGCATCTCAGGCCTTCGACCGTGTTTCAGGCGCACTGCTCCCTGAGTCCTTCCGCATATCTTTGCGCGATCAGCCTGGGCAGTCGCAGCAGGTTGTGCGCGGCGCAACTGAAGACAAACAGCCAGTCGACTTTCTCCAGTCCGCGAAGTTTGACCTGACGCAGCGGGCCGGTCTGCTTCAGCCATCCGAATCCCTTTTCGACCAGCCATCTGCGGCTCAGACTGAGGGCATAGCCCGTGTGCCGCGTGGTGCGGCGATCCAGATTGCTGCGGCGGCCCTTCTCGTTCTTTGTAACGTGAGGCGTTACATTCAGCTCCCGGGCAGTCGTTACAAAATCCTTCGTGTCGTAAGCCTTGTCCGCGCCCACCGTGATGCGTCGCGAGCGGCCCTTCTGCCGCTCGTGCAGCATCAACAGAGCAGCGTCACGTTCGGCGAATCCATCGGCTGTGGTGACCATCGCGGCGGCGATCAGGCCGTTGCGGTTCTCCACCAGCGCGTGGCCCAGATAGCTCAACTTCGACTCCTTTCCATAGCTCTTCTTGTACAGTCGTGCGTCCGCATCGGTGGTCGATTCATGCGTCTTGTTCGAGCGCTTCTGGCCGCGAAAGTCCGTACCATCGCCATCGTCGGAACCATCCTTCGCGCGAAAGCTCTTCTGCGAAGCCCAGGCCTGAATCAGCGTGCCGTCCACGGTGAAGTGCTCGTCGGACATAAACTTCCTGGCGTGAAGATTTACTTCGGCAAAGAACTTTTGCGCCACTTCGCTGTTCAATAGGCGGTCGCGGTTCTTGGAAAACACCGCGTGGTTCCACATCGAATCGTCCATGCCCAGGCCCACGAACCAACGAAACAGCAGGTTATAGTCGATCTGCTCGACCAGCAATCGCTCCGATCGCACGGAATAAAACACCTGCAACAACAAGGCCCGCAGAATGTACTCCGGCGCAATCGAAGAACGGCCAGAGTCCGCATACAGCACATCGAACTCCGCGCTCAACGAAGCCAACACCGCATCCGTCAGCTTGCGAACCGCACGCAACGGATGGTCCACCGGAACCCGCTGCTCCAACGAAACATAGCTGAACATCCCATCCTGAACCCGCTCGTCTCCACGCATGGATGTTAGACGAATCAGTCTGCACACCGGTTGCGGAAACCCGTGCCTTTTTCAACAAGTTCCTAGAGTCAAATCCATTGATGGAGTGGCAGCATACACCTACGTTTTCCATAAGATTCAGGAACGGATTCACA
>JBAVYF010000134.1:0-1642 GCA_049698655.1 Occallatibacter sp.
GCGCGCCTCTACTGGCCGAAAAGCACGATTATCCGCGAAGATCCGGCTGGATCTGCAAGCGAAAGGGTAACTACTCAGGTAGTGAAAACGGTTCTTCGTTGTTTCATTGTGTTAGAAACGGTAGTTAAGGTGGATAATGCAGTTCATGGAGCCGCTACCCAACCTTGACCGACTTAGCGTTGCTGAGAAAGACGAGTTGATCCGTGTGCTGTACGCGCAAGTGGCTGTGCTGACGGCGAAGGTTGCCGAACTGGAGGCTCGCCTGGCGCTGAACAGCCACAACTCCAGCAAGCCGCCGTCCTCGGACGGTTTGGGCCGACCGACACCGAAGTCGCAGCGACAGAAGGGGATGAAGTCGAGGGGCGGTCAAAAAGGGCACCAGGGCCATACGCTGAAGAAGGTGGCGCAACCGGATCACATTGAGGCGCACCCGCCGGCGAGCCATTGTGACGTCTGCCACCGGCCGCTGAGCGAAGCGGTGGTGGTTGAAACGCGCCAGGTGTTTGACATTGCCCCTTTGCGCCATGAGGTGACTGAGCACCAAGTGCTTGAAGTGCGTTGCCCTTGCGGCAAAGTGCATCGAGGTGAGTTTCCTGGCGCGGTGGCAGCGCCGCTGCAGTACGGGCCGCGTATCAAGGCGGCCGTGGTTCATCTGACGCACCACCACATGCTGCCGGTGGCGCGTACGGGCGCGCTGACGGGCGATCTGTTCGGCTTGCCGCTGTCCGATGCCACGGTCCTGGCGATCCACGCGCAAGGCGCAGCACTGATCGCGCCGACGGTAGCCGCCATCGGGGAGGCATTCAAAGCGGTACCCGTTGCCCACGCCGATGAAACTGGAATGCGTGTGGCCGGCAAACTGTTCTGGCTGCATGTGCTGGCCACCCAATCGATGACTTGGATGGGCAGTCACCTCAACCGGGGTAGAAAGGCCTTTGATGCCTTCGGGATTCTGGCCATATTTGCCGGTACGCTGGTCCACGATGGCTGGAAACCTTATCGCGATCTGGCCTGTACCCACGCACTGTGCAACGCCCATCACCTGCGCGAACTGACCTATGTCTTCGAGCAAATGCAGCAGGCCTGGGCCAAGCGTCTGATCGATCTGTTGGTGGGCGCCTGCCACGAAGTCGCGGGCGCGGGTGCCGCGTTGCCCGCTGAGCGCATCGCCCACTACCGCTGCGCCTACGAGGCCATTCTTGCCGAAGGGGCCGTCGTCAATCCGCGCGCTGCGCCCTCGGGCAAGCGCGGGCGCACCAAGCAAAACAAGGCCCTCAATCTCATCGACCGATTGCGCACTCATGGCGACGATGTCTGGCGCTTCGTGGCCGATCACACCGTTCCCTTCTCCAACAATACCGCCGAACAGGCCGTGCGTATGCCCAAGGTCAAGCAGAAGATCTCCGGTGGCTTCCGCACGCCGCTCGGCCTCGAAACCTTTTGCACTATTCGCTCCTACCTCGCCACCCTCCACAAGCAGGGTACCAATTGCTTCCATGCCCTGACCCTGGCTTTCCAGGGCCAACCGCCTCAGCCCAAATTCGCTTAGCCTTCGGTTCATCCGGCAAGGGCACCTGAGTAGTTACTGCGGTTGAAGAACCGCTCAATGAGGCTGCGGCTCTGGTAGATGTGGCGGTCGAAC
>JBAVYF010000135.1:0-1878 GCA_049698655.1 Occallatibacter sp.
GTCATATACTGCGTGCTGCCGACCATCTGGAAAAGCTGAACGCGGCCGATTCCGGGATGCGCACTTTTCTTGCGAATGGTGCTCGCAAACGCTTCGACCCCTTTGATCCAAAGAAAGAGTATCAACCCAAGGAAGTGTGGCAGGGCGAGAATGCAGGGGAGGATACCAAGTTCACCAGCACAACTTGCGGTGTACAATTTCGCGCGCACGGCAACTGGGAAGTCAATCAAATCGGGCCGGGCAAAGGTGGCTGTATTGCCAACTTCAGCACTGGCCCATACAAGGCCACAGTTCACGACCTGCGCCCCAGTGTCCTCTTGCTCATCCAGCAGCCCAAAGAAAACGAAACGCTGCAGGAGTTTTCCAAGAAATTTTTGAAAGACGGAGCTTTTGAGTCGCTCACGCCTTCTCGTTGCCCCTCCGACCCGTGCATCGCAATGAAAGGGGTGCAGTCCGAAATGTATAAGGAGGACGGGGACGGGCATGGCCGAATCGTCGTCTTCGAGCGGGATCAACCGGAGTTTCCGGGTTTGATCTTTGAGGCGCCTCTTTCGTTGCCCCAGTCGGGCGTCAAGGAAGGCACTCAGGCATACCACCCCGGCCAAGTCCTGCAGCGTATCCCCGGCAAGCTTTACTACCTTGTCCTGCTGGACACGGCGGCATCCATCGAAGAGCCAGCGATGAAAGACCTCGACTTCTTTCTCGAAAACCTGACTGTGGAGTAGCTCCGCCGAGCACCCAGGTCTCGCCCTTGAGACCTGGGCCATTCGTATCACTCTCCCAAACCGCCGACGCTACAGCGGATACCGTTCGGCCTGAATGCAATGCCGGGCAGCGATGCGGCTCAATCCCACAGCATCGCCCGGCGTGAACCTTGCCAGCCTGCGCAGGATAGACAATTGGGTCCGCAGCAGGTCGCCCTCGCCGCAGGCCGCCAGTACGCGCCGAGAGGCCTGCTCGGCCATGGCGATTGTCTCGTCGGCCAGCAATCCCGTCATGGCGGCGGCAGCCTCGGCTGAGATTCGACCCGCCCCGGCCAGCTTGCGCGCCCTGAGCAGCGCCGACTCCAGCGCGTAGACCTGCATGATGATCTCGGCCAGATCAGCCATTACCTCCTGCTGGTCCTGGAGCGCGGTCATAAACCGCTGGCTGGCCACTCCGGCGGCAAACAGGGCAATCTTTTTGGCCGAGGCCAGCGCTTCGGCCTCCCGCGCCAGCAACTCGCCCGCATCGGAGCCGGCCTCAAAGGACGGCGGCTGCATCACCTCGTCCATCAGCTTCTTGATCGCCGGAAGCAGCGGAAGCTGTCCGCTGAGGGAGCTCTTCATCAGCCAGCCGGTGATGATCAACCGGTTGATTTCATTTGTTCCTTCAAAAATTCTGTTAATGCGCGCGTCGCGGTAGTAGCGCTCTGCCGGGTACTCCTCGACGTAGCCGTAGCCGCCCATGGTGGCGATCAGCTCATCGGCCACCAGGGTCAGCATCTCAGAGCCGTAGACCTTGAGGATGGAGCACTCGACGGCGTACTCCTCGATGCGGCGCTGCGTCTCGCGCGGCGAGCGGCCCTTCTCGGGTCCAAGCTGCGCCAGCCTCGCTTCGATCATGCCCGCTGTCCGGTAGGCCATGCTCTCGGCGGCGTAGATCCGGGTGGCGCTGGATGAAATCTTCCGCTGAATGAGCCCGAACTCCGCAATCGTTTTGCCGAAAGCCTTTCGCTCCTTGGCGTAGCGGATCATGTGGCCCAGGGCGTGCCGCGCGCCGCCGATACAGGCCACGCCCAGCTTGAAGCGGCCTACATTCAGCACGTTGAAAGCGATATGGTGGCCCTTGCCCGCCTCGCCCAACAGATTGGCCGCGGGAATCTTGCAGTTGTCCAGG
>JBAVYF010000136.1:0-3092 GCA_049698655.1 Occallatibacter sp.
TTCGTGGGGAGCATCCCTGGGCACACACGCGCCCACACCGCTCCGTTTCGATTCCTTCCTATCTATTCTCTCATCCCCGTGAAACCCCTGCCCATTGCCCCGGCCCGTACAATGGTTCTTGATACTAAGACGGATTTACGGGCGGAAGGGGACTCTGTTTGAAGCAGTTTATTGCTCGATTGATGGCCAAATGGAAGTTTGTCCTGCTGCCCGCCCTCGCCAAACTAGGCTTTTGGGGCGTGGGCGCGGTCGCGCTGCTCGATTCGTCCACCATTCCCGTTCCCATGGACGCGATTCTGGCCGTCTACGTCTGGAACGACAAGAGCCATTTCTGGCTCTATTGCCTGCTGGCCGCGGCGGGCTCGGCTGTGGGCGGCCTGCTGCCCTACGGATTGGGCCGGGCAGGCGGCGAACTCTTCCTGCTCAAGCGCGTCAACCGCGAGCGTTACGAGCGGCTCCGCGCCCGCTTCGAGCGCCAAGAGTTCCTGGCCATGATGATTCCCTCCATGCTGCCCCCGCCCACCCCCTGGAAGGCCTTCGTCTTCGCCGCCGGCGTCTTTGAAATGAGAGTAGCCCCGTTCATGCTGGCTGTCTTCTGCGGCAGGTTTGTCCGCTGGCTGGTGCTCTCCGTGCTGGTGCTCAAGCTAGGCCCCGGAGCGGTAGATGTGGTTGAACACCACAGGCTGGCCGTGCTGGCCATCGTTGGCGGCCTCGCAGTGGTGGGATTTGCCTGGTGGTGGATGCGGAAGAAGCGCGCCGGCAAGCTGGAAGACTAAAGGATGATCGAAGAAGAATTGGGCGCGCAACAACTATTTTTTTGAGAGTGTGTTGTAACTGACAGCTCAATGCAAATCACTTCGATCCGGCATTTGATGAAAATGACCGAGCGCCGTCAACCGCAACTCACCCAAATCAATCCGGAGAAAAAAGCGATGAAGAAAGTTCTGATAGTCATCTTGCTCATGGCGCCCATGCTGGCCTGTGCGGAGAAAAAGCCTGCTGCGAACCCTGCAGATTACACAATCACAGTTCACGTGCAGTCTTCTCAGATAGACTTGCTCGAAATACCAGCGAGGCAATTTCTCGACGTAGTCATTGAAGGAAAGAAGTACGAACTCGAAGCTTGGCCCGTCAGCGATGTGCTACCGGTAGGCGACTACAAAGCCAGGATATTTAAAGAAAAGATAGCCCCAAACCACGAATATTCGCGGGAATATGAGTTTTTGTTCGCGGATGGAACTACACGCAAATACGCCGTTGTAGGCGAATTGGAATAATGCGGGTGCCCCAGGTCTCGATTCTGAGACCTGGGAATACAGACTGAAAGACTACTTAGCGGCCAGCACCGCCTGCGCCGCGCTCATCCGCCGCACCAGCACAGGAACCCCAAACGCCAGCCCGGCAACGACTGCCGTTGAGAGCAGGTCGTTGCGGTAGAACGGGACTGCGGCGGCAAAGCAGGCAACCAGCCCGCGCAGCGAATGCTCATAGGGATATGCAAAGCCGCTCACCCAGGTCACGTAATTCGACACCACGAAAAACGAGGTCGGTCCCAGCAGCGCGCCCGCAGCCACGCGCACAAAGGTCGTCCGCGTCCGCAACAGAATCTGCCCCAGCGCCATGGCCGCCACGTACCACGCCCACGTGGGCAGATAGATTTGCCAGGTGAATGTGTAGTGGTAGCTGTGCACGGTGAGGAAGTAGTCGGTGGCCGCCAGCGCCGCCAGAGGAACCAGCATCTCTCGCCACGGCCGCCGCGCGCCAAAGTAGAGCAGCGCGCCGCCAACAGCGGTAAAGTTCAGCCACTCCGGATGGGGCAGTAAACGGCTCAACACGGCAACCAGCAACAGCAGATAAGCAGGCATGACGACCTCGGGGTCCAGGATTCCGGCGTCTCGCCGGTAAGGACAAGGCTCCGGCGCGCTACGGCGTTCTTTCATTCTGCGGGTCGAGCGCCGCCCGGTCAACCCCGGGACTTGACGCGATGAACAATTATTTTCATTTGGGGCAAGCGCCGCCTACCGCTGCACCCTCCCGTCCATCGCCTCGCCCGCATCGTCGCGGCCGTCCACGATATAAACCCAGCCGCTCAGAGGTGGCCGGCTGGGGGTTCTGCCGGCTCCGAGAAAGGGGTAGGCAAAGCGCAGATCGGTAAACTCGACGGTCGTCCACTGGCGGTTGGGCGGCAACTGCGGCGGGGCCAGGCCCGGCACAGGACCAGGAATCGGTTCAGGGCCAACGTCACGCACCACCGCCCACGTCCCCCAATCCAGATAAACCTGTCCCAGCAGCGTGCGTTTGGCGGCCTCGGTCGCCGCGGTCACGGGTGGCTTGAAAATCACATCTTGCCGCGGATCGCTCCCGATCTCCCCGGTCCGCGTGTCGATCTCGGCGGTCTGGTAATACGCATCGGTCTCCAGAATCGCGTGCCAGCGAAAGGGATTGATCATATAAGGTTCCAGTGCCAGGCGCTTTACCGGAGCCGCAGCGATCTGCGTGTTTTCCACCAGCGCCCGCGCCCGCCCCTGCTCCGCCCAGCGCCAGCCCCACAGCAGCACCATCCCGGTGAGCGCAAAGATCGCCCATCCCCGGCCGCGAAAGGCCGTGCGCCGCGCGCCAATCTCCCCGCCCACCAGCCCCAGCAACCCCGGAATCACCAGCGCCGCCAGCAACAGAGCCCACAGCACCGGCTCGAAGATGAAGACAAAACTCCCCGCATACCAGCGCGGGTTGAAGGGATAAAACGGCCGCAGCCCGTAGTTGTTCGTCCAGTCCAAAAGCAGATGGCACAGCGCAGAGATCAATGCTGTTAAATAAAGCCAGCCCCAGCGAATCGCCGGGGGTGCTTTTGCGTTCAGATTGAGTTCACTGGACGTTCGCCTTCGCCGTCCCTTCCACCAGCGGTTAAACACCCAAACCATCCCCACCGCCACAGCTGCCACCACCGGAACCGCGATGAACGTATGCGTAATGCCGCGGTGGTGCTTCAATTCCTCGACCGGCCCGGCAAACCCCCAGAGGATGTCGATGTCAGCGGCCTCTGCAGCCAGCACCGCGGCCAGCGTGGCGTAAGCCGTCTTGCGGTTCAACCC